>CALFIV010000319.1 GCA_937877295.1 uncultured Clostridia bacterium | reverse complement strand
TCGAAGATCCAATTCATACTTGACAGTCTTGATGTCCTGCATAATCTCTCTCGGCTTCGTGACAGCGCGAGGAGTGCCTTTTTGCTGTTCTGCGATTCGAAGGTCGTCCAGCGGCACGTATACCTTGATATGGCCCGCCTGGACCTGTACCATGCCTTTTGCATCCTGCGGTTTCAAAACCGAAGCGATGCTGTTGAGGCTGACGACATGAACCGTTTGTCCGCGCGTGACGGAGGTTGGTACTTCTCCTGCTGCCTCCTGTGTTTCAGGCCGGTCCAGAAGCTTGTTGGTGGACTCTCGCAGCGCATCGCGCGAGGATTGAATCGCACGTTCCAGCGCTTTGGTATCAATATTTTTCACCTGCCGGAGCGAACAAATCAACTCGTCCATTTCATGCTTGGTCTGCTGTACAACTGCGCGGGCTTCCTCCCTTGCCTTTTCCCGGATCGCCGCACGATCCTCCTTCAGCTTTTTGCGTTCCGTTTCCAGTGCTTCACGCTCTATCTTCGCAAGGCGCAATTCCTCCGTAAGTTCATTCGCCTGCTGCTCTGCAATGCGCCGCTGCTCCTCCGCGCCGGACAGCACGTCTTCGAATGCGACGTCTTCCTGCTTCAGATATTGCCGTGCATGTTCGATGATCGTATCGTCAAGACCAAGACGACGGCTGATTTCGAACGCATTCGATTTTCCGGGGATACCGATATACAGGCGATACGTCGGGCATAGCCGATCAACGTCGAACTCCATCGAAGCGTTTTGAATCCCCTCATGGGTCAGTGCAAACGCTTTGATTTCACTGTAATGTGTCGTCGCAAATGTAGTCGCGCCTGCTTGCTGCAAATACGAAAGAATTGCCTGTGCAAGCGCTGCGCCCTCGTTTGGATCTGTACCCGCGCCGAGTTCATCCAGCAATACGAGTGTTTCGCCATCCGCCTGCTTCAGGATCTCGACGAGGTTTGTCATGTGTGCGGAGAAGGTCGAAAGCGACTGTTCGATCGACTGTTCATCGCCGATATCAGCAAAGACCTCGCGGAACACAGCAATTTCACTGCTTTCGTCCGCCGGAATGAACATTCCGGAGCATGCCATCAACGTGAACAAACCTACGGTTTTCAGCGTGACGGTTTTGCCGCCGGTGTTCGGTCCGGTAATAATCAGCGTATCGTAACCATCACCGATCCACACGGAGATCGGAACGACCGTTTTGGGATCGATCAGCGGATGCCGTCCGTTTTTGATATGAATAATCCCTTGGTTGTTCAGCTTCGGACAGTAGGCGTGCATGTCGCGTGCAAGGATCGCACGCGCAAAGATGCAGTCAAGCGTGCCGAGAAGCTGCAGGCTTTGATACAGCTCGTCCGCATACGGTGCAATCAGCGCCGTGAGACCTGCCAGAATGCGTTCGATTTCGCGTTTCTCTTCGGCTTGCAATTGCTTATATGCATTTCCAAGTTCAACCACTGCCGTCGGCTCAATAAAAACAGTCTGACCGCTGCCGCTCTGATCATGGATCAAACCGCCGATCTGCGCACGGTGTTCCGCCTTAACCGGGATCGCATAGCGGCCGTTTCGAACCGTGACAATCGGCTCTTGCAGATATTTCTGATAGGTTGGGCTCTTGATAATGCTGTTGAGCTTTTCCTTGACGCGCTCCGCTGTGATTCGCATCTGCCTGCGAATACGGGCAAGCTCGGGCGAAGCATTGTCCGAGATCTCGTCTTCGGACAGGATGCAACGTTCAATCTCCTCTTCAATCGTACGGTGCGAAGACAGCGGATTGGCGAGCCGATGCATTTCCGTTTCTTCGTCGCCGGAAAGCAGCGTTTCGCGCGCTCTGCGGCTCGTTTTCAGGCATTGCGCAAGCTCCAGCAATTCCTTAGGTGACAGCGCATAAGCCGCGCGAACACGTTGCAGCGTGGGACGTGCATCCGGAAACGTATCAACCGGAGAACGGCCGATTCGTCGATAGATCGCGTCCGCTTCCCACGTTTGGCGCAGCAGCATCTCTGCACGGTCCATGTCATCTGTCGGAACGAGTGCATCAACGAACTCGCGCCCGATGTCGGACGCCGTATGGGTTCCGCACAGGGCGCGAATCTTGTTGTATTCTAAGCTGTGATATACTCTTTCGTTCATTTCGATTAATGCATCTGGTTCAGATCGCCGACCGTGACGACAATTTCCAGCGTTTCGCCATTTCGCAAAACGGTAAAGGTAATCTGATCTCCAAGTTGTTTTGCCCGAATCGTCTGCACATACTCATCCGTTGTCATCGAGACGCCGTCAAGTGCAAGCAGAATATCGTTGATCTTCAGTCCTGCTTCGTCTGCCGGACCGCCCGGTGTAACGGATGCAATATATACGCCCTCCGGTTTTTGCTCAAGAATCGCATCCTCTGCTGTACGCATAGTGATCTTGATTCCGATGCCCGGACGCGGGATTGCGCCGTTTCTGATGAGCGCATCAACAACAGTCATCACGTTTTTGATCGGGATCGCAAAGCC
This sequence comes from uncultured Clostridia bacterium, assembly GCA_937877295.1. The sequence continues at coordinate 2,889 of CALFIV010000319.1, read as the reverse complement.
GATTCCCTCTGTATGGAGAGCGTTTCCATTCTCATCATATCCTGCGGTGAAATACTTTGCATTCGTCACGCCGATGACTTCGCCGTTCATGTTCAAAAGCGGTCCGCCGCTGTTTCCCGGGTTGATTGCTGCATCCGTCTGAAGCATCTCATTGGTAAAACCGTCAATATTGATCTCACGTGCCAACGCGCTGATGATGCCCGATGTAACCGTACCGTAAAGCTCCTCCGTGCTGAGCGGATTGCCGATCGCGAGAACGGTTTGCCCTGCGCGCAACGTGTCAGAATTTCCGATCGGGAGCGGTGTCAGATCCGGCGAATCAATTTTCAGCACGGCAACATCGCTCATGATGTCGCTGCCGATCAGTCTCGCTTCCACTTCGACGTTATCGGTCAGAATCACTGTGATTTTGTGCGCGTCTGCAATGACGTGTTCATTTGTGACGATGTATCCGTCACTTGTGATCACAAACCCGCTGCCGCTTGCTGCCGCCTTCAGATCGTGCTTAAAGCTCGTATACTGGTAATTGAGAATCCCGACTACGCCGGGCATACACGCGTCAACAACATCGGGTATGCTCTGAATGCTTTCCGCGGTAAACGACTTTGCCATGCGTTCCGCATAAGTCGGATCGGGGCTGGGCGCAGGCGTCATAGGCGGCGCAAAGACGGAGCTGTCAAACGTCGGTGTCGGAATCGGCGTCAATTCCGGGATTTCCGTCGGTTGTTCGGTTGCCGTCGGGGCAGGCGTTGCAATCGCCTTCGGCGTGGCAGCAGGCTGCTCCGTCAAGGCTGCGGAATCCTTGTCCTGCTGCGGAATCGGCGTTTCATTCGTGTTGCGACTGTTATGTGCGTTATCGCAAAGAGAATCGAGCGCTTTCAAAGCCTGCCGGTCATTCGCCAGCGCAAAGAATGCCCCAGCGCCCATAAGCAGCGCAATGAAAATGCATAGAATGATTACAAAGACATTGCCGCCGCGACGCGCGCGTCTCACCGACGCCGTCGCTTTATAATCACAGGGATACGGAATTATTTTACGTGCCATTTCGTTTTCCTCCGTCTGTTACTCGTTTGATAGCGCTTGCGCGCTCTAAGGTGAATGTAAACTGTGTGCCGCGTCCGCGCGCACTGCGTACCGTGATGGACTGCCCATGCTGTTCTATGATGCGTTTTACGATGGAAAGTCCGAGTCCCGATCCCATTTGCGGTGTAGGCGTATGCGCTTTTTCGACCTTATAGAATCGATCGAACACATGCGGAACATCCTCTTGCGGAATCCCGATTCCGTTGTCGCGAACAGTGACATACACCGTCCGCCGCATCGAGTATGTACTGATCATCAGCGCTCTGCCTTTGGGGGAATACTTGATCGCATTGTCGATCAAATTTCGAATCACTTGCCCGATCTGTGCCGGATCTGCATAAACCGAGCATTGTTCCTGTGCAAAGCGTACATCCAACTCCATCTCGTTTTCGTTAAGACGCGCTTCAAATGTCAAAAGCGTTCTGCGAATCAATTCGTTGACGTCGAAGACCTCATAGCTGAGTTGAATCGTGCCGGATTCTATACGCGCAAGATCTAACAGATCATTGACGAGCGTTACCATGCGACGCGTTTCGTTCAGCACAATTTCAATGTACTGCGGAAAGTCTTCTTCCGGAATTGTGCCATCGCGCATTGCCTCCAGAAAGCCCTTCATGGACGTCAGCGGTGAACGCAGCTCATGCGAAACGTTGGCGACAAAGCTTCTGCGTGTATCCTCCAGGCTGCGCAGCTGCTCCGCCATTTCATTCAAACTCTTGCCGAGCTGCGCGGCTTCATCTTTTCCGTCCACCGGTATGCGTGTCGAAAAATCTCCCCTCGAATAGCACTGCACCGCGTGATTCATTTCTACAAACGGATTGATGACGCGATAGGAAGTGTAGTAGGTGATGATTCCCGTCGCGATCAAAGTAAGAACGCTGATCAAAAGCGTCCACAGGACCAATTCAGCGGAGCTTCTCCGTATCGCAGTTAAATCTCCGCTGACAAGGAGCAATCCGCCGCCTGCGGTTTCATCGATCGTACAGTAATAAGTCAGAACGGGAAACGCTTCGTGAGAATAATAATGACGCTGTGAACCGCCGATTTCATTTGCATGCTGCAAAACTCGCGCATATGCCGTTTCTTCCAGCGGCGTCTCAGCATACGCCTTCCATCGCGCATCGGTATAATACGGATCGATCTGGCCGTTTGCTTCGATTCGCTCAATCAGGAGATTGCTGTCTTCCGCAATATACGTGATACGGGAAACGGTGTCAGACGCCTGCTCCGAATATAGGCTGCGCACGATCTGCGCACGTCGATTCAACTGTGTCCCGAATTCCCCGACCTTTTGTGCATGTATGACTATCGTCAGAACAGCGCCGACCAGCAGCACCGAGAGCGCTACCGTCAGACACTGCATGAACATCATACGCGAAAAGATGGTTCGGAACCGTATCTTCCGCATGAAGCTCCTTATGAATGCACGTCGAATTTATACCCGACGCCCCAAACGGTCTTTAACTGCCACGATTCACGCTCGCCCAGTTTTTCGCGGATGCGTTTCACATGCACGTCAACGGTGCGGGAATCACCGAAGAAATCAAAGCCCCATACCTGTTCAAGAAGCTGCTCGCGGGTGAAGACGCGGCCGCTGTGAGAAGCAAGAAAGTACAAAAGCTCAATTTCTTTTGGCGGCATATCGATTTGTTCGCCGTCAAGCGTTACGGAGTAGTTTTCAAGGGAGATTGTCAAATCCGGAAGCGTAATGGAACGATCGGCTTCCGATGCAGGCGCAAACCGTCTCAGCACTGCTTTAATTCTCGCAACCAGTTCGTTGGAATCAAACGGCTTTGCGATGTAGTC
>CALFIV010000318.1 GCA_937877295.1 uncultured Clostridia bacterium | reverse complement strand
TACACATTCTCGATATCGGCCCCGTCATCGGCGCGCACACCGGTCCCGATATGCTTGCGCTCGTCTTCTGGGGCATTTCCCGATAGAGTTTCTCCTCCAAGCTGAGCCGGAGCGGTTACCGTTCCGGCTCATACCGTTTCTTGCGCGATTTCTCGCGCTGCAGTTTCTTTGCATAGTCGGAGAAGGCATAGTACCGCGCTTGGCGCAATTATTCTGCAAATCAAACGTTGCATCAATGTTAATAGTTTTGAAAAACCCCTTGACAAACGCGCGCATAACAGCCTCTTCTGTTTATTCTATTGCGCTGCTCGCCGTCCGGGCTCAACCCCAGATGCGGTAGGCCATCAAAAAGTGCGACTGCCAGTACTTGCTCTTCAGAATCGAGCTGCCGGTGATGCGCACCTGACCTGCGCTGGAGGATGCGTCGATCATCAGACCGTCGCCGAGGTAGATGCCGACGTGGCCGGTTTCCATCGTGTCGCCCTTGAAGACGAGCACGTCGCCGCGCTTGATGTCGCTCATCGAATTGATGCGGTGATACTTGGAGCAGCTCCGCCAGACGATGCTGGTCATGTACGCCTGCCGTACGCCCGCCTGATTGAGACACCAGTACACGAAGCCGGAGCAGTCGAACGAGTTCGGGCCTTTCGCGCCGCGCACGTACTTGCAGCCGATCTTGGAGCGCGCAATGCTGATGAACTTTTCGACGCCCTTCGGCACTGTCGTGGGCTTCGGCGTCGTGCCGGGCTTCGGCGTCGGCGTCGCCTTCGGGGTCGTACCGGGCTTGAGCGTCGGCGTGACCTTGGGCGTGGCGTAATTGGCCGCCGCCTTTGCCTTGTCGCTGTTCAGCTTGTCCAGCGTCTTTTCGTCGATCTCGCCGGTCTGCGAGAGGTTGTTGCGCTTCTGAAAATCCTTGACCGCGGCTTCCGTCACTTCGCCGTAATAGCCGGAGATCTGTGAGCTGCGGATATATCCGAGCTTATACAGCCGCTTCTGAACGCTTGTGACGTTCGAGCCGCTCATGCCGAGACGGATGGCGTATTTGACGGCGTTTTTGGAGTTCATTTGCTCCATCGTCGCAGGGCCGAGACAGCCGTCGCGCACGAGGCCGTTTGCCTCCTGGAACGTTTTGATCGCGGAAACCGTCTTGCTGTCCATCTTGCCGTCGATCGCGTGCGAGGCGTCGAGATAGCCGAGCTTCACGAGCCGCTGCTGATACGTCTTGATCTGCTCATCCTTGTCGCCGGGCTTAAAGACGTTGCCCACGACGTCGCCGGAATACAGCGTATTCAGCGTCTTTGCGCCGACCTTGCCGTCCACCTTGAGCTTGTTTGCGCTCTGGAACGCGCGGACCGCAGACGCCGTCTTTTCGCCGAACGTGGAGGTGCGGCTGTTCTTGTCGAGATAGCCAAGCTCATACAGACGGTCCTGCACTTCCTTGACGTCGTCGCCCTCGTCGCCCTCCTGCATGACGTATTCCTTCGCCGTGCCGTTCATCAGACACGTATAGGTCGTTTCACCCAAAATGCCGTCGGGCAGCAGGTTGTTGTGCTTCTGGAATGTGACCAGCGCGTCGAACGTGTGATTTCCGAAGTATTCGGTCGGTTCGTCGGGGTCCATATAGCCGAGCGTCATCAGCGCGGACTGCACTTCGGCGATCAGCGGATCGGTGTCGCCCTTCTGGAACTGTCTGCCGTCGAGACTGTACGCCGGGTCTTCGACAGGGTCGCCGCCCTCGACGGCCGGCTCTGGCGTTTCGGCCGCTTCCGGCGTTTCCAAAGGCGCGGGG
>CALFIV010000317.1 GCA_937877295.1 uncultured Clostridia bacterium | reverse complement strand
GCTCGGTGCTGATCTTCTGCATCGGCGTCAACCTCGTGTGGGGCAAAAAGATCCGTGCAGCAAACCTGCTGCCCGCCGTGGTGCTTGCAATCGGCGCGGCGTTTTTGCCGATCAATTTCTGACGGATTCCAAAAAGCATTGCGCAGCCTCTCGATCGGGGCTGCGCGTTTTTTTACATTTCCTGATTTTGAAATACATACAGCAGCGCTTTGCGGAACAGCTCGACCGCCGCCGGCGCATCCCTGCGCCACGCAAGCGCGACGGGGATCGTCTCCTCGATATTCATGTGCAGCATACGCGGATGGTGCAGAATATGACACCACTCGTCCCGCAGCGCGACGCCGAGCCCGTTTTCCACATAGGAATTGGCCGTTTCCTGATTGGGCAGCGTGCGGTAGCGCGGCATGAAGTGGAAGGAACGGAAGATGTCCTCGCTTTCCTGCACCAGATGGCGGATCAGCGGATCGTCCGCGATCAGAAAATCGTACGGGTAGAAGTCCGCGGGGTTTTTGATCTGCTCGCAGTCCGGCAGGTTTTGGGAATAGAGGATGGTGCGCTGCAAAGAGGTAAAGCGCTCGGTCTCGAATTCAAAGGAATGCATCAGATAGTTTTCCAGAGAAATGACCGCATCGAGCCGTTTCTCGCGCAGGGCGGCAGTGAGCGCATGAAACGGCAGGCATTCGTAGGACACATGGAACTTCGGATTCTGCTTGCGGCAGAAATCGATCGCTGCCGGAAGATATTCGGAGGTGGACCAGCCGATGTTGATCCCGAGATGCAAAATCTCCGGCGTGACGCTCAGCATGTCGCGCGTATGCGCAAGCTCGGTTGCGGTGCGCTGAAAGAGGTTGAAGTACGCCCTGCCGGCGGACGTCAGCGCAATCTTGCGGTTGCTCTCCCGCACGAACAGCTTCTTTCCGAGCTCATTTTCCAAGGATGCGATATAACGGCTCACCGCAGGCTGCGGCAGGGTCAGGTTCTCCGCCGCGCGTGTGAAGTTCAGATAGCGCGCCGCCTCCAAAAAGCATTCAATCTGCCGGTCGTTCATTCAAATCATCTCCTATATCGGATTTGATATGATTATATCGCAAAACAATTCAAAATGGAAGTCAAAAGCAGAAAAGGGACTGTTTAAAAAGTCCGAACCACGTCATCCTGAGAAACTTGTTTCGAAGGATCTCTGCGCGAAAAGCCTTGTTTTTCGGCATTTGTATCTTACGTTCAGAGATTCTTCGCCTATAAAGCTCAGAATGACAGACTTTTTAACAGCCCCATCATTCATCTTTCATCCGTGCTGATGCAGCAGATCCACGTCCACGTTGCTCTCGATGTATTCGATGGAGCACCAGATGTTCTGAAAGAAATCTCCCTCGCCGCCGAGCGCGATCTGCACCGCGCGCCGTCCTTTATTGACCTTCAGAACCTTTGCTTCCATGCCGACAAGAGGGCCGCTGATAAACGCGATCTTTGACCCGACCTTTACGACCTGCGAAACGTCGACCAAGCCTTCGTACCGCTTGAGCCATTGCAAAAACACAAGATCCTCGCCGCGCAGCGCGCATGCGCCGTCCTCATAGCGCAGCACCTTCAGAACGCCCGAGAACCGTCGAATCCGTTCCCAGTTCGGTTCTTCCTCGGCGTCGAAGAACACATACCCGGGCAGCAGCCGCGCCTTTGTGCGTTTGAGTCCGCCCTCGCCCGGTTTGTTGCGCACCGCAAGCGGGGAGAACGCCACACAGCCGTTTCGGTTCAGGAGGTCGATCACAAGCCCCTCCTGTCCGCTCTTGCAGAACAGACAATAGCTCTCCACCGGCGTTATTTCCCTTCCTCGATCTTTTGCAGCGTATCCTTCAAAATCTCTCTGCGCAGCGTCACCAGCCAATCGGAGAACTGTACGATGTCGAAAGCATACGTCTTGTTCAGCTCATATTCGTTCGGCTGCCACGTGGAGATCGGCGATTCGTTGTGCTGAATGACGGCTTCCAGCTTGTCGAGCGACTTGTAGAGCTTCGCTTCCGGCGTTTCGAGCGCGATCATCTCGGCATACAGCGATTGCATCTCCGTGCGCACCGGCTCGGGCAGCGAGGTCACCCATGCGTCAAGCATCTGTTCCTCGGTCTGCTCGTCGGCATCCGTCTTGTTGAACGTCGGAATATCGCCCGTGAAGCATTCGCCGAGATCATGGATCAAACACATCGACGTGACCTTGTCCATATCGAGCTTCGGAAACTCTCCGCGCAGCAAAAACGCCATCAGCGCGATGCGCCAGCTGTGCTCGGCGACGCTCTCGACGCGTCCCTTCGACGTCGTACAATGCCGCGGCGTATCCTTCAGCCGTTCCGCCACATGCAGAATTTCCAGAAAAGTCCTTGCATCCATACGCATTCTCCTTGGTTTCTATGGTTTTATTGTATCGTGCCGCGCCACGAAATACAAGAGGGAGATGCCCCGCGATTTTACAACTTGGTTACAGAAATAACGCATTTCGAACGCATTTCGGACGAATCTCACTGCTACCATAAAATCAATGGGAAGGAGGCATTCCATGAAACGAATTTTAGTGATCCTATTGTCCTTATCGCTGATCGCCTGCGTGCCGACGCCGGAGGAGGACTTTGTTCCGCAGAAGGATACGACTGCGATGATTGAAATGGCAAAGAGCACTGCCCTGCCTGATGAATCCACCGTCGGCATCGATGCGCAAAACGGCGGGCAGACCGCGCTTGCGCTGCCGTCGCTTCGGGAGCGCTATCAAATTCCCGAAACCTATCAATACCATGCCGAGCTTGCGGAGGGAAATTTCATTCTGAACATCGACGCCAAGGTCGATGTGCCGGACACGAATAAGATTCCGATTGTGCGCGTCGAACGCATCGGTTTCGATCCGGACGTTGTGCGGACGCTGTTCAACGCGCTTTGCGGCGATACCGAGATGTACTATATTCAGCAGGTCTATTCCAAATCGCAGATTGCCGACCGCATCAAGTACCTTTCCGAGCAGATCGCGGACGAGCAGGCATATATCCGAGAACACGGCGAGGAAAGCCTTGCGCATGTCAAGGCGGAGATCGAACAGCTGAAAGCGAGCTATGCGGATGCGCCGGAAACCGTGGAGGACGTGCGCTGCTACGGCGAGATGGTGCCGACGTTGATGAGCTATACCGATAACGGCGAAACCAAGGAAAGGACCGAATTGGGGTTTTGGGCGCTTTCAAAGGACCGTAAGACATGGTTTGGGGTAACGACTGCGGACCTCAAGACGACACAGCGCGCATTTTTGTATTTGCACTACGGTGACGGCAGACATCAGCCGCAGTATGTCGAATGCTTCCGCGTACCGGATGATTTCACAATCGACGGCTATACGCCCGAGCAGGCAGAGGCGGACGTCAACGCGTTTTTGCAGCGTGTCAATTTCAACGATTTCACGGTCGGCAGAGTGCTGTATGCGCCGGAACAGCTCAAAGAACACCCGAACGATCCGACCTACTGGGTGCATTGCGTGCGCACGGTGGACTCGGTCAAGACAGCGTTCAGCACACAAATGAGCATCGATCATGAAAATCAGTTCGGACCGTTTTGGGAGTATGAAAACATGTCGTTTATGATCGACCGGCAGGGCATCATCGGCTTTTCATGGGAATCTCCGCTGAAAGTGACCGATACGGTGGTGGAGAACGCGGCGCTGCTGCCGTTCGAGAAGATCATGGAGATCTATCTCAATATGGTCAATACAAAATTCGCCGCCGCTATGAACATCACCGATCCGGACCTGAAATACGGCGCGATGACGCAGAATCAATACGACATCGACCGCATCGAACTGACCTTGCAGCGCATACAGGAGCCGAACGTCTGGGACAGCGCGCTGCTCGTGCCGGTGTGGAACTTCTACGGCGTCAACACGCACACCGAGGTCGAGGACTATATCGAATTCCATGAATCCACGTATGTCTATGATTCCATGCTGTCGATCAACGCCGTCGACGGCACCGTGATCGACAGAAGCAAAGGATATTGACGTTGTGCAAGGCTTGAAAGAAACGGAGGTATTTATGAAGCGAACCATCGTGATTCTTTTGTCCCTCACCCTGCTGCTCGCCTGCGTGCCGACGCCGGAGGAGGACGTCGTGGTGCAGAAGAACATGGACGCCATGCTCGAACTGGCGAACGGCGAAACGGACGACACGCGCCCTTTGAAAGAACGGCTCGGCGTACCGGACGGGAATTATACCTATTCGACGACGGCGGTAGAGGAACGTCTGACCGTCAATGTCAATGCGCCGGTCTCGACGCCGGACTCGAACAAGCTTCCGATCATCCGCGTGCGCAAGGCACGGTTTACGACAGAGCTTGTGCTGAAAACCGTCGATTATTTTCTGCCGGGCGAGACGCTCTACGATCACACGCTGCCCGATCAGCCGGTCTTTGACGGAACGATCCGTCCGTATGTCAACGGTGAATACGGCGATGGTTCGTACTATTATCTGAACGTGTCGAACAAAACAACGGCACAGATCTCGGCAGACCCGCGCTACAAATCTGTTTCGGCATGGATCTCGGCAACGGACAAGGGCTTTATGGAAAACGATTTGGAATCGCTGCTGTATCATTCCTATGAGGAAGGCAAAACAGTCAATTATTTTGAACGCGAGGTCCGCCCGGCGGACACGGACAGCGAATCGTTCCGTATGGCACGGCAGCACTGCGATGACTATTTCCGCGCAATGGGGCTCGAGGACGAATTTGTGCTCGGCTTTGCAAGTGAAGTGACCGGCACGCAGTTTTTCCGGCTCTATTACCTGCGCCGTGCCGAGGGCTATGATACCTATATCAGCACGGCAGCGCTTGATTTCAGCGATCAGCAGGGCTACGCCGTGCCGTGGGGCTACGAAAGGATCGCCTTTGCCGCAAGCCGCGACGGAATCTTTGAGCTGCATTGGGACAACCCGATTGAGGTCCGAGAAACCGTACGGGAAAGCGCCGCGCTACTGTCGTTTTCGGACGTCATGAAACGCTTTGAATCGATGGTGCGCGTCCGCTATGCCGCGACCACCGGCGATTTCGGCGGCAAGGTCGGAACAGCAGAGGTGCAGATCGACGACATCCGGCTGTGCCTGATGCGCATCCGCGAGCAGAACGGCGACGGCGCGACGGGGCTGCTGATCCCCGCATGGGTGTTTTACGGACACAGCAAGCTGACCGAATCGGACGGTACCGAAAGCTACAATCTGTTTCACGGCGGATCGTCGAGCGGTCCGGACGACCCGTTCCCCGTCATCGTGATCAATGCGATCGACGGCAGCGTAATCGATTTCCGGGAAGGCTACTAAGCAAAAAACGCCCGCAATTTCACGGGGCGTTCATCGTTTTGGAGCGCATTACATCTCGGTGTTGGCGTCGCCATCAGGTCCGCAAGGCCCTGCGGACCACGCGCACGTCGATATGATGGATATTTCAAAGCACAGCTTCTTTTAACGGCTGTGCTTTTCATTGCGTTTTGCCGAAATCTATGCTTGATTTACAGAGGAGAAGCTTTTAAGAATTGTGTAGTACTCCGCAGCTTCCCCTCGAGGAAAAGACTTTCAAAGGAGTTATACAAGGTTTATCCGTTTTTCTTCCATGCCATCGGCGAGAACAGCACGATCATCGGGAAGAGCTCTAATCTTCCGGTCAGCATGTTGAAGGAAAGCAGCATCTTGAGCGCCGGATGATAGAAGCCGTAGCTGCCCATCGGGCCGACGCGGCCGAGGCCCGGGCCGATGTTGTTGAGGCAGGCGAGCTCGGCGGTGAAGTTGGTTGCAAAGTCCGCGTCGGACTGCAGGCCCAGGAACAGCATGGAGATGACAAAGATCGAAAGATACAGTGCGAGATAACCGAACGTGCTGCGCTGCAGCGAACGGTCGACCGGATTGCCCTCA
>CALFIV010000316.1 GCA_937877295.1 uncultured Clostridia bacterium | reverse complement strand
ACCACATCTGCCGCCTCGATCGCGGCATCTGCACCGAGCGCACCCATCGCAATGCCGACATCCGCCCGCGCAAGCACCGGCGCATCGTTGATGCCGTCGCCGACAAACAGCAGCGTCGCGTTTTTGGGCATCGTGCGATAGAGCTCTTCCACGGCTTCCAGCTTTTGTGCCGGCAGCAGCTCCGAGGAAACGCCGTCTAAGTTCAGCTCCGCCGCTACCGCGTCTCCGACTGCCTTTGCGTCGCCGGTCAGCATGATCTGCCGTTTGATGCCGAGCGCCTTGACGCCGCGGATCGCATCCTTGCTGTCGGACTTCAGCGCGTCCGAAATTACGATGCAGCCTGCATACACGTTGTCGACCGCAACGAATGCGCGCGTGCCGACCGCTGCAGGTTCTTCCACCGACAGCCCGAGCCGCTGCATCAGCTTCTGATTGCCGACCGTAATCGTTTTGCCTTCCGAGACGACGCAGACACCCTCTCCGCCGATGGCTTTTACGTCGGACAGTACCGCAGCATCGATCGGCTTATTGTATGCCGCAAGGATCGAGGTCGCGATCGGGTGCGCGCTCTGTGCTTCTGCCTTTGCCGCAAACGCCAGAACTTCGTCGGCGGTGAAGCCTTCGGCAGGCAGGATTTCACGCACGGCAAAGCTGCCCTCGGTCAGCGTGCCGGTCTTATCGTAGACCACCGTATGCGCACGGTTGAGCGCTTCCAAAAAGTTTCCGCCCTTGATGAGAATGCCCTCGCGTGACGCCGCGCCGAGACCGCCGAACACCGCCAGCGGAATGGAGATGACCAGTGCGCAGGGGCAGGAGATGACCAGGAAAACCAGCGCGCGGTGAATCCATTCGCCCCATGCGCCATGGAAGAGCAGCGGAGGAAGGATTGCCAGCAGCAGCGCCGCGCCGACGACGGCGGGCGTATACCAGCGCGCAAACTTTGTGATGAAGCGTTCGGCGGGCGTCTTGCGCTCGCTCGCTTCCTCGACGAGACGGATGACCTTGGAAGCCGTCGATTCGCCGAACGTCTTTTCGGTGCGGACCGTCAGCATGCCGTCCAAAGCGATGCAGCCCGAAAGGACCGTGTCGCCCTCGTTTGCCGTACGCGGCGCGGATTCGCCGGTCAGCGCGCGGGTGTCCAGAGCGGATGTGCCCGAAAGGACAACGCCGTCCAAAGGAATGCGCTCGCCCGGGCGGACGACAATCGTTTCGCCGATTGCAACCTCGGCAGGGGAGACCGTTTCGAGCTCGCCGTCATGCAGCCGGTTTGCCGTGTCGGGGCGGATGTCGAGGATCGCGCGGATCGAATCCTGCGAGCGGTCCAGCGCAAGGTCGGTCAGAAATTCTCCGAGCTGATAGAAGAGCATGACCGCCGCGCCCTCGGGGTACTCGCCCAGCACGAATGCGCCGACCGATGAGATCGTCATCAGCAGCGATTCGCCGAAGAACTGCCCGCGGAACAGCCCGCGAATGCCGTTTAGGATGACGTCGTAGGCAAGCACACCGTAGCATGCCAGAAACAGCGGCAGCTCGACGTACAGCGGCGCATGCAGAAAATGCGAGATCAGCCCCGCAGCAAACAGCACGCCGCCGACGATCAGCCGGATCAACATGGTTTTGTGCTCTTCCTCGTCTCCGCCGCCATGCTCGTGTCCGCAGCCGCAGGCGTCGCCGTGATGATGCCCGTGGTCGTGTCCGCATCCGCAGCCGTCATGGCCATGATGATGCTCATGATGCTTGTGCTCGTGTTCGCAGCAGGCGTCATGCCCGTGTTCATGCTCATGATGATGCTCGTGCGAATGTTCGCCGCAGCAGGCGTCATGCTCGTGTTCTTCATGCGCACAGCAGACATCATGTTCATGTTCATGCTCGTGTTCGTGTTCATGCTCGCAGGTGCAAGCGGTTTCTTTTGTTTCCGTGTCCTTCATAAGCCCTCCGATAAAATACAATAGTTGCTCAACCGTTCAACAACGTGGCGCAAAAAGAAGCGCGATCATTCGCGCAAATGTTCCAGCCCGATGTCGAGAATCGCTTCCACATGCTCGTCGGCCAGCGAATAGAAGACGTTTTGCGCCTCCCTGCGAAACTTGACGAGATTCGAAAGACGCAGCGCCTTGAGCTGGTGCGAGATCGCCGATTTGGTCATGCCGAGAATGCAGGCAAGATCGCATACGCAAAGCTCGTGAACCCGCAGCGCCTGCAGAATGCGCACGCGCGTGCCGTCGCCGAACAGTTTAAACAGCGACGCGAGGTCGATCGCCTCCGCATCCGCAAGAAGCTGCGGCCGAACCGCATTTACAACGTCCGTGTGGACGGATTCACATTCGCATACCGGCAGACGGTCCATCATTGCCTCCTCTAAATGGTTTAGTTGAGCAATCGTTCAACTAAGAACAGTATACCACGTTTGCGACGATTGTCAAGCTTCGTATTGCTTTTTTCCATAGAACATGGTAAAACAAGAATAACGACGCATCGGGAGGCGGCAATGGAAGCGTATCGCAGAACGGCGCAATATCATGAAACGGATCAGATGGGGATCATCCATCATGCAAACTATGTCAAATGGATGGAGGAAGCGCGCGTTGCGTTTATGAACGCGCTCGGCTGCGGCTATGACAAGATCGAGCGGCGCGGCGTGGTCGTGCCGGTCATCGGCATCTCGATCGACTACAAAAAGCCGGTCCGCTTCGCCGAAACGTTCGAGGTTGCGGTGCGCGTCACACGCTATAACGGCAGGATTCTGGAGCTCGGCTATACGATCCATAACCTCACGCAAGGCACGCTCTGCACGGTTGCAGGCTCAAAGCATTGCTTTTTAAAAGACGGCAGAATGGTCGCGCCAAAGGACGTGCTGCCGGAGCTTGATGCGATTTTGAAGACCCTTTTGGAGGAAAACACCCATGAGGACATTTGAATGCGATTACACCGAAGGCGCGCATCCCAAAATTCTCGATGCGCTGATCCGCACCAATCTGGAGCAGATGAGCGGTTACGGCTTCGATCCGTACACCGCAAAGGCCGCGGACAAGATCAAAGCCGCGATCGGCGCGCCGGTCTCGACGGTTACGTTTCTGACCGCCGGTACGCAGACCAATCAAATCGTCATCGATCTGCTGCTCGAACCGTTCGAGGGCGTACTTTCGGCATGCACCGGGCATATCAACGTCCATGAGGCAGGCGCGATCGAGTTTACCGGCCATAAGGTCCTTGCGATCGCGGAGAACGACGGCGTACTGGACGTCGGCGCGCTCGAATCGTATCTGCACGCGTTCTATGCCGACGCCACGCACGAGCACATGGTGCGCCCGGGGCTTGTATACCTGACGCATCCGACCGAGTACGGCACGCTTTACAGCAAGGCACAGATGCGGCACATCCGCGCGCTGTGCGACCGTTATGACATGAAGCTCTATGTGGACGGCGCGCGGCTCGGCTATGCGCTCGGCTGTCCCGAAAACGAGCTTTCCCTTTCCGATCTCGCGACGTACTGCGACGCGTTCAGCATCGGCGGAACGAAGCTAGGGCTGCTGTGCGGCGAAGCGGTGGTCTTCACGCGGGAAACGCCGAAGCACCTGATGAGTCAGATCAAGCGCCACGGCGGGCTGCTCGCAAAGGGCCGGATCTTAGGCGTGCAGTTCGACGCAATGTTCACCGACGGTTTGTATGAAGCGATCGGCGTCGAGACAATCCGCCTTGCGCGCCGCATCCGCGACATTCTCAAAAAGAAGGGCTATCCGTTTGCATGGGAATCGCCGACCAATCAGCAGTTTGTACTGCTTTCCGATGCGGAGGTCAAAGCGCTGCAGACGCGCGTCGGCTTCGATCTGTGGGGCTTGAACCCGCAGGGACTTTGGATCGTTCGCTTTACGGCGAGCTGGTCTACCACCGATGCGGACGTGGACGAGCTCGAAGCCGTTCTGCCCGAAAAAGCGGCGCTGTGAAAAAGGAGCGAAGGATGAGCAGAACGGAGACTGTTGAACTGACCGTGCTGTGTTTGATCGAGAAGGACGGCAGCATTCTTCTGCAAAACCGGGTAAAGGCGGACTGGCAGGGATATGCCCTGCCGGGCGGGCACGTGGAGCCGGGCGAATCCTTCGTGGATGCGGTGATCCGGGAAATGCAGGAAGAAACCGGACTCAAGATCCGTGATCCGCGACTGGTTGGCGTAAAGCAGTTTCCGATCGAGGGCGGCAGATACGTCGTCCTTCTGTTCAAGACGAGCGAATTTGAAGGAACGCTCGCGTCTTCGGAGGAAGGCGAGATGGAATGGATCGCGTATGACCGGCTTTCCGAAGTGAACACGGTCGACGATTTTCCTGCGCTTCTAAGGGTGTTCAACACGTCGCAGCTGACGGAGTTTCAGTATGTCGTCCGTGACGGGGAATGGACGGTTTCGATCAAATAATAATTTCTCTGCTTGACTTTTTTCCGAATTTGTGGTAAAAACAACTGTCGCGCAGCGGGATGCGTAAGTCCGGACAAAGGACTTACGCGTCTTTTTTTATGCGCAAAACAGGAAACGGAGAAGGTTTATGGACCATCGGAATCAGAACAATCTGGAATCGGAACACATCGGGCGGCTCATGCGGCGATACGCCGTGCCGTGTACGATCTCGCTGCTGGTTGCAGCGCTCTATAACATCGTCGATCAGCTGTTTATCGCAAATACGCCGGAGCTCGGTTCGTACGGCAATGCGGCGAACACCGTCGTGTTCCCGCTGACCGTCGTCGCGCTTGCGATCGCGGTCATGATCGGCGACGGCTGCTGCTCGTTCATCAGCATGGCGATGGGCTCGGGGCGCACCGACGACGCGGCAAGAAGCGCTGGCAATTCCATCCTGCTTTCAACCGTGTCCGGCGTCGTTCTGATGGTCGTGTATCTGCTCGGCTCGGATGCGCTGCTGACCCTGTTCGGCGGTCGTGTCAACGCCGAGACGTTCGGCTACGCGCAGGAGTACTTTTTCTGGATTGCGCTCGGTATCCCGTTCTATGTGTTCGGACAGGCGATGAACCCGATCGTGCGCGCCGACGGCAGCCCGCGCTTTGCGATGCTCGCAACGGTCTCGGGCGCAGTCGTCAATCTGATCCTCGATCCGATCTTTCTCTATGCGCTTCACTGGGGCATGACCGGCGCGGCCGTCGCGACCGTGCTCGGGCAGGTTCTGACTGCCGGACTGGAGCTGGGGTATCTCTGCAAAATGAAGTCGGTGCGCATCACAAAGGAAAGCTTTCGCATCTCGCTGCGCATCGTCTCCCGCGTGCTGGCGTTGGGGCTGACGAGCTTTCTCGCGCAGATCTCGCTCGTCGCGGCGATGGCGGCGATCAACAACATGCTGCGCGTCTACGGTGCGCGCGATCCGCTGTTCGGATTGGAGGCATATGCGCAGATTCCGATGGCGGTGGTCGGTATCGTCATGAAGGTCTTCCAGATCGTGATCTCGATCTCCATCGGCATGGCGGCGGGCTGTATCCCGATTGCGGGCTACAACATGGGCGCAGGCCGGCTCGACCGCGTCAAAGCGCTTTTAAAAACGCTGCTGCTTTCGGAAGCGGTGCTGGGACTTGTGGCGCTGTTTGTCGTGGAGGTGTTTCCCAAAGCGCTGATCGGGCTGTTCGGCGCGGCGAACGAGAGTGCGGCATATACCGCGTTTGCCGTCAAAGCGTTTCGCATCTATCTCTGCATGACCGTGCTCGCCTGCGTCAATAAGGCGACGTTCATCTTTTTGCAGGCAATGGGCAAGGCGCTGCTGTCCGCCATACTGTCGGTCGTGCGCGAGGTCGTGTTCGGCGTCGGGTTTGCGCTGCTGCTGCCGCTGGTCTTCGGACTCGACGGTGTGCTCTATTCGATGCCGGTATCCGATGTGCTGACGTTTGCGTTTTCCGTTACCGTGCTTTTCTATCTCGACCGTTCGTTGTTTCGCAGCAAAACCGTTGCAATTCCGTGATAACCGTGCTACGATAAGGAAAAAACGAGAGGACGTGTTCTTATGAAACGGTTTCTTTCCTGGATGCTGGCGGCTGCGCTGCTGTGCGCGGCATTCGGCTGCGCAGCGATCCGCGTTGTCAACAAATACGCAAACGCCGACAAATACACTGCGGGCGCATTTACCTATCGTGCGGACGAGGTCAAGTCGATCGTTCTGAACTGGGCGTCCGGCGACGTGACGCTTTTAAACGGTGCGGGCGAGCTATCCGTTTCCGAAAGCGGAGGCGAAACGCTGTCGGTCAGCGAACGGCTGCACTGGTGGCTTGACGGCACGACGCTGCGCATCCAGTACTGCGAAGCGGGCTATTCGCATCTGATTCCCAAAAAGGAGAAACACCTGACGCTCACCGTGCCGGAGGACATCGATCTCAACATCAACATCGCGTCCGGCAAGGTCACGGCGGATGCGCTGACCGTCGACACGCTGGATCTGAACACCGCATCGGGCGGCGTCGCTTTCGGAACGCTGACCGCCGATACGGTCAAGATCGATACCGCGTCCGGCGGCGTCACCATCGAACAGGCAACCGTCGCGCATACGCTGCAGGCCGATACGGCGTCCGGCGGATTCACCGTGGATCGAATCTCGGCGGAGACCGTCAAGATCGACACGGCGTCCGGCGGCGTCACGCTCGGACTTGACACGGTCAACAAGGTCGACGTCGATGCAGCGTCCGGCAAGATCCGTCTGAAGCTCTTCGATCCCGAAGCCGGCGCAACGGTGCGGCTTTCGAAGCTTTCCGGCACATTCGACTGCAAGCTGCCCATGACGGCCTCCGGCAAGTCGTACACCATCGGCAACGGCGTGATCGAAATCAACATCGATTCGGCTTCCGGCGGCACAAGCATTGAATAAGATTTCCCCAAAAATGGATCGACCTCGGCTGCGAGGCCGATCTTTTTTTCGCGATTCGCGCAAGGCGTGCGGCAATGCCGAAAATATAAAAGATAATTTGCGAAAACACCGACCGCGTGTTATACTTTGCAGAGAATAACGGTGGGGGGAAGCGCATGGCAAAGACGGCAAACAATCCGAGCGGGCGGCGGGCAGCGGTGCTGCTGATTTGCGCTGCCGTACTGCTCTTGGTATTTCTGCTGTCGTTTTCGCTCGGCCGCTATACCGTGCCGCCGCTTGCGGTCGTGCGGATTCTCTGTCATCGGCTGTGGGTGCTGATCGGGCTTGATCGCGTGCTGCCGATGGCGGTGACGTGGACGGCTGAGATGGAAACGGTTGTCATCAACATCCGCCTGCCGCGTATCGTCATGGCATGCATGGTGGGTTGTTCGCTGGCGGCAGCCGGCGCAGCATTTCAGGGCGTATTTCAGAATCCGATGGCGTCGCCGGACATTCTCGGCGCGTCGAGCGGCGCGGCATTCGGGGCGGCTCTGGCAATTCTTCTGGGCGCTTCGACACGCATGATCACGGTATCCGCGTTCTGCGGCTCGATTCTCACGATCGTGCTCGTCTTTTTGATCGCACAGCGCGCGCCGGGCGTTAAGGTCATGAACCTGATCCTTGCGGGCATCATGATCGGCTCACTGTTCAACGCGGGCACGTCGTATCTGAAGCTGGTCGCAGATCCCAGTAATCAGCTTCCGCAGATCACCTATTGGCTGATGGGCTCGCTTTCGGGCACAAAGCTCAAGGACCTGCCGCTTGCGGCGCTGCCGATGGCAATCGGGCTTGTACCGCTGCTTCTGCTGCGCTGGCAGCTCAATCTTCTGAGCCTCGGTGAAAGCGAGGCAAACGCGCTCGGCGTGCGGACAGGTCTTGTCCGCGCCGTGCTGATTCTCTGCGCGACGCTTATCACCGCCGCGTCGGTGTCGTTTTCCGGCATGATCGGATGGGTGGGACTGGTGATTCCGCATCTTTCGAGAAAGCTGATCGGCAGCGATCACCGCGGACTGATCCCCGCGAGCATGCTGCTCGGCGCAGCGTTTTTGCTGATAGTCGACGACGTCTCCCGAAACCTTCTTGCGGTGGAGATCCCGATCGGCATCCTCACCGCGGTCATCGGCGCGCCGTTTTTTCTGTATCTCATCACGCGAAAGGAGAAGACGCTATGAGCCTTTCGGTTTCGCATCTGACCTTTGCGTATGACCGCACGCCGGTGCTGAACGATGTGAGCTTTACGGCGGAGGAGGGGCGCATGCTTGCCATCCTCGGACCGAACGGGACAGGCAAGACGACGCTGTTCCGCTGCATTTTAGGCGAGCAAAAACGCTATAGCGGCAGGATTTCGGTGGACGGCGACGACATCCGGACGCTGTCTGCGCGCGAGCAGGCGCATCGCATTGCCTATATCCCGCAGACGCATACGATGACATTCCGCTTTTCGGTGCTTGATATGGTGCTGATGGGTACAACACACCGCATCTCGCCGCTGTCCGCGCCGAAGGCAAAGGAGCTTGCGATCGCAAGGGACGCCATGGAACGGCTCGGAATTGCAGCGCTTGCCGAGCAGGATTTTTCGTGCATCTCCGGCGGCGAACAGCAGCTTGTCTATATCGCCCGCGCGCTCGCGCAGCAGGCAAGGATTCTGTTGATGGACGAGCCGACCTCGTCGCTCGATTACGGCAACCAGCTGTCGGTGCTCTCGACCGTGCGCGCGCTGTCGCGCGAGGGCTATACGGTGCTTTTGAGTACCCACAACCCGCAGCATGCGCTTTGGTACTCGGATGAGATTCTGGCGCTCGCGAACGGACGCGTCGCGGCAAACGGCGCGGTGAAAGATACGCTGACGCCGCAGCTTTTGCACGAACTCTACCGCCGTCAGGTGATTTTGGAACAAACGGACAGCGGAGCGGTCATTCTGCCTGCACCGGAGGAATTGGAATAGAAAAGGAGAAACACACATGAAAAAGTACGTTGCACTGCTGCTGGCAGCCTTGATGCTGTTTGCAGCGATCGGCTGCACCGCCGTACAGCCCGAAGAAGAACCTGCCGAGCCGACAGCCGCCGTCACCCAAGCGCCGGCAACCGAAGCGCCGGCCGAAGAACCGACCGCCGAGCCCGAGCCAACCGAAGAGCCACTGCCCGAAACGTTCGTGTTCACCGATTCCGTCGGCCGCGAAGTCGAGCTGCCGTATACGATCGACAAGATCGCGATCTCGGGCCCGCTGGCGCAGATCGTCGTATTTGCGCTGTGCCCGGAGCGTCTCGTCGGCATCGCGTCCAAGTGGGACAAGACGGCGGAGCAGTTTCTTTCCACCGAGTATTACAACCTGCCGGAGCTCGGACAGCTCTACGGCGGCAAGGGTGAACTGAATCTCGAAACCCTGCTCGCAAGCGGTGCGCAGGTCGTCATCGACGTCGGCGAACCGAAGAAGACGATCGTGGAGGATCTTGACGGACTGACCGAACAGACCGGCATCCCGTTTGTGCATATCACGGCGACGATCGCCACGATGGGCGACGCCTACCGCAAGCTCGGCGAGCTGCTGCATATGGAGGAGCAGGCGGACGAACTGGCCGAGTATTGCGACGCGACCTATGCAAAGATCCTTGCCGTCTCCGACCAGGTCGACAAGGTGAACCTGCTCTATATCACCGGCGAGCAGGGTCTCAACGTGATCGCGAAGGACAGCTATCACTCCGAGGTCATCGATCTGCTTTCCAATAACCTTGCAGTCGTCGAAAGCCCGTCCTCGAAGGGCACGGGCAACGAGGTCGATATGGAGCAGATCCTGCTTTGGAATCCGGACGTGATCCTGTTTGCACCGGGCAGCATCTACGCGACCGTCGGCGACGACGAGACGTGGCAGAGCATCACGGCGGTGCAGAACGGCGCATACTACGAGGTGCCGTTCGGTCCCTATAACTGGATGGGCTTCCCGCCGTCCGTGCAGCGCATCCTCGGCATGCTGTGGATGGCAAAGCTGCTGTATCCCGAAGCGGCCGATTACGATCTCTATACCGAGGTTGCGGAATACTTCCGGCTGTTCTACCATTGCGAGCTGACCGAGGACGCCTACAATGAACTGGTCGCAAACTCGATCGGCGTGCAGGCGCAAGCGCTCGTGCCTGCCGCATAACCGGCTGACTGCGATAAAATCTGTCATCCTGAACAAAGTGAAGGATCTCTGAACGGAGAATGCTCAGAGATCCTTTTATTGACGGTTCGATTTCAGATAAACACGCGTTCCTTCAGCCGCGCCATGGCCTCCTCGACCAGAGAGAAGGGGAGGGCGACGTTCAATCGGATGCAGTCGGGATCGCCGAACGCAGCGCCGTCCTGCCAGATCACGCCGGCGCGAATGCCGCGCTTTTTCAGCTCGTCGGTCGTGACACCGTGCGCATCGCACCATGCACGGCAGTTCAGAAACAGCATGTACGTACCTTCGGGCAGAAACATCGATACGCCTTCGAAGTTCGTTTCCATGAAGTCTTTGACGTACCGGAGATTGCCGTACAGCACGGTTTTAAGCTCGTCCACCCAGCGCATGCCCTCGGGACTGTACGCGCCGAGCAGCGCATGCAGCGACAGCACGTTACAGGAATTATAGTAGGTTGCCGAGCCGGTCCGCTCGATTTCCTTGCGCAGATCTTCGTTGTAAATGATGTGGTACGAGCCGATCAGTCCCGCAAGGCTGAACGTTTTGGACGGCGCATAGAATGCGGCCGTGCGCATCCTTGCGTCCTCGCTGACGCTCTGCGTGGGGATGTGGGTGCGCCCGCCCATGAGCAGGTCGCTCCAGATCTCGTCGGAGATGACCCACACATCGTGTTTCTCGAAGAGCGCCATGGCCTGCTCGAGCTCCCAGCGCTCCCACACGCGCCCGCAGGGGTTGTGCGGCGAGCAGAAGATGGCGCAGTGAATCTTGTTGTCGACGATGCGCCGCTCCATGTCCTCGAAGTCCATGCGCCACACGCCGGCCTCGTCGGGCACGAGCGGGCTGTGGACCAGATGATAGCCGTTGTTCTCGCAGGCACCGGTGAACCCCACGTAGGTGGGGGAGTGCACGAGGACCTTGTCACCGCGCGAGCAGAGGACGTTCAGCGCCGTGACCACGCCGCCCAGCACGCCGTTCTCGTAGCCGATGTGCTCGCGGGAGAGGTCGGTGACGCCCTTGCGCGTGGCGTGCCACCAGCGGATGGCGTCGTAGTACGCGTCGCTTTCGGCGTAGTACCCAAAGAAGGGGTGGTCGATGCGCTCGTGCATGGCCCGCGTGACGCTGGGGGCGGTGGCAAAGCTCATGTCTGCGACCCAGAGGGGGATGGAGTCGAAGCCCTCCTTCGGAGCTGCCGGGGCAAAGCCCGTCCCATCGCCGAGCCCGTCGATGGCAATGGCATCGTGACCA
>CALFIV010000315.1 GCA_937877295.1 uncultured Clostridia bacterium | reverse complement strand
CGAGTCCTACCGCCTGCACTTCACCGGCAAGGACTTCTATAACTGGGACAACCCGATCACCGAGTACCTCATTGAGAACACGAACCTGATGTTCTCCTGCTACAACGCGGCGCCGATCATTCTGAACGGTGCGACGAGCGTCGTCGACGCGTTCGATACCTCGTTCGTCAGCTCCTATCCGCTGTACTATGACGGCGGCAGAAACGTCACGGCGGACAAGATCTATCAGCCGTACTACGATGCATGCGGCGATCAGGACACGATCAGCGTGCTTGCATATGAAGAACTGCCCACGGGCGGCTTCTGCATCACCTCCGGCGTTACCTTCTTCTCCACGTTCGAGGTCAAGGTCGAAATGGAGAGCGCGGCGACGCTGCAGAACACGAACTATCAGATCGTTGTGAACCTCTTCAAGATGATCCATCCCGCAGAGGTCACGCCGATCGCGGACATCCACGAGGCAGGCAAGCTCAACACCTCCTACACGATCGAGGGCTATGTCACCTCCAACGCGTCCGGCTATGACAAGGACACCGCGTTCTTCGATTGCATCTACATTCAGGACGATTCCGGCCGCGGCATCAACGTGTTCCCGGTTGCGGGCCGTTATGAGATCGGTCAGCGCCTGCGCATCACCGGCATGACCAGCGAGTACATGGGTGAGATCGAGCTGAACTGCGGCAACGATTACGGCGGAGATATTCAGGACATCACGCTGCGCGACGTCGAATACACCGCGGACGGCGTGACCACGACCGGCTACGCAACGCGTGCACGCCTGCTCGACGTCGACATCACGATGGCGAACATGCAGACGATCGAGACGTACGTCATCGACGACGGCGTCCTGAACCTCGTCATCGACGAGATCTGCGCCGACAACGCGAAGAAGTATGTTGTGCCCGAACTGCTCACGACGGCGGAAGCGGCTTCGCCCGAAAAGGTCGGCAATCTGGTCTCGTTCACGGGCAGAGTCACCAAGGTCGAATTCGACGCAAACGGCGTGCTCGGCGCAATCCATGTGGACGACGGCAGCGGTGAGGTTGTGGTGTTCCTCGACGGTTACATCAACAGCACCGGCACATTCGATAAGGATGAGCAGGGGTACTACGATCTCAGCTGGGTCAAGGAAGGCGTCTATCTGACCGCACGCGGCATCGCGTCCATCGGTCAGAACAGCTATGAGAACTCCGATCAGATCGGTCCGCGTATCCGTACGCGCAACCGTGCGGACATCGAAATGCTCAACCTGCTCTTCGGCGACGCCAACGGCGACGGCAGAATCACCTCGGCGGATGCAGCGCTGGTTCTGCGTTCGATCGTCGGTCTGTCCACGCTTACGACGGAAGGCGCGATCAAGGCGGACGTCAACAGCGACGGCGTCGTTTCCGCGTCGGATGCAGCGCTGATTCTGCGCTATGTGGTCGGCCTGATCAAAACGTTCGATTCCGAGGAATAACAACAACAGAACAGGGCGGGACTTTCCAACGAAAGTCTCGCCTTTTTCGAAAGGAGAATCTATGCAGATCAAAAAGCTTGCGCCGTCGCTGATGGAGCAATGGATCAAGGTGTATGAGGAGGAGCGTTGGCGTCTGATGCCAGACGCAATTACGGGGGAAGCGCTCGCGGCGTATCTGAAGGCGCATCATCCGGTGAAGCCGCTCGAGGACTTCGCGGTCCTGCAGACGGTACGCGACGCGGTTTTGAACAATGCGTTCTATGCGGAAAAGCTCCCGAAAGGCAGAGAGCCGCGTCCGATCGCATATGCGTGCGAGGACGGCGCAATCATCGGGATCGACTTGGAAACCGGTTATTTCAACGTGGAAGGGAACTTTCGGCTTCGCGACGAGCTGACCTACGTGAAGGGCCTCGACCGCGCCGATCTCAATAACGTCATGCGCACCGTCGACTGGCTGCGCTGCAAAAACCTCTACGAAAAGAAGATCGAACGGTAACGAAAAAGAGAACCGAAGATCCGGTTCTCTTTTATGTCGCATCAAAATCAATACTTGCGCTTTCTGGCGGCTTCAGCCTTCTTCTTGCGCTTTACGCTGGGCTTTTCGTAATGCTCACGTCTGCGGACC
>CALFIV010000314.1 GCA_937877295.1 uncultured Clostridia bacterium | reverse complement strand
GGTTTGACCTGCTGTCTGCAGAATACTGACTGCCGGGATGTAATACGGGTCGATCAGCATGCCGATTGAGCCTGCCTGATTGTTGTAAAGGATCATGCCGATTGCACCGGCTGCCGCTGCATTTGCATTCTTCTCGGAGAACGTGATGTCGCCGCGGGAAACGAGTGCGATCTTGCCGGCTACTTCCTCCGGGAATTCATCGGGATTACCGAAGCCGCAATTGACGACCTCAAGGGTCTGACCGCTGAACGTATCGAGCCAGCCATGCTCGCCGTCGTCGCAGTTGTCAACGAAAGTAAACATCTCACCGTTGTACTCAATTGCATAGGACGGATATGCAAAGTTCTCCATGGAAGCCACCGAAACGTTGCCTTCGTAGGTGGACGGACTTGCAACCTCAGCATAGTCCGCATAGTCAGCGAGAACGTAGCCGTCGCCTGCCCAGTTCACGGCATTATGAGCCATGGAGTATTCGTTACCAGCGGAGACGCATACAACGATGCCCGCTTGATCCAACTTCTTATAGACATTGCCGAATTCATTTTCAAGCTCATAGTCATATACAAAGCCGCCGGGAGCGCCGATAGACATGTTGATCGCATCAACGCCGAGGAGGAAACAGTCTTCCAAAGCTGCCATGTAAATGCCGGAGTTTGTGCCTGCAGCATTATCCGCGAAGATCTTCATGAATACAAGCTGTGCCGCAGGCGCTGCGCCGGAGAACTTGATCGCGCCGTCCGGATCAAGCACATAGCCGCAGACGGTACCGGAAACGTGAGAACCGTGGCCGTTGTAATCCGTGACATCGTCGTCGAAATCATAGTAGTCGTATGCAAACGGAATCTTGTCGGATACATACTTGCCGGGAACGGTTGTTTCAACCGAAGATACATATTCCTCAGTGAAAGCAGGCTCTGTGATCAGACCGTAATCCTGGAATACTTCGTGCGTCAGATTGAGGCCGGTGTCCAGAACGGCAACAACCATGCCCTGACCTTTATATTCCACATCCTGGAGATAGGAAGAACCGGTCATTTCATTTGCATTCAGCTGCGTCGGCTTCTGCACAACAGGCGCGTCATATTCGTTTGCTACATAGACCTTTTTGACGCCGCTCATCTTTTCGATCGCTGCAAGGTTCTTGTAAGCGGTCTTGAGGGACATGCCGTTGATCAAAGCCGTATAGTCGTACATACGCTTTGCTTCAAACGACAAAGTCTTAAAGAAGGTATCATGCGCATCAGACAAACGATTCTGAACCGCTTCTGCTTTCTTTGCGCGAATCTCTTCCGCTGTGTACGTGTCACTTAAAGCGGGATCTTCGAACACGACAATCGCAGTAACGATCGTTTCAGGATCGATGTTGTTAGAGGCATTGAGACGCTTATCCAGCGATTTGATTTCTTTGCCGGTCTTTGTTGCATCGTTTTTGTCACCGACGGTTTTGAGCCGATCGATTTTTTCCGGGAGCTTTGCATCATCTGCAAAGGACACGGGCAAAGCGCTCAAAGTCATGACCAAAGCGAGTACAACCGCAAGAATGATTCTTGCTTTCTTCATCCATGTATCCTCCTTATCAAATATTAGTACACGAATGTACAATACATGCACTTATATTATATAATTAGCTGTCCATATTGTCAAGGAACAAACGGAAAATATTCCTAATTTTATGCGAGTCGAAAAACCCTCGAAATACCGAAAAAATCAGACAAGCCGTCGAAAGCAGACGATAATATATTTTGTGGTCTGTTAGAAACGATAATACAAGCAGTAGCATTCCGAGCACAAAAAAGCGATTCGGACGCAGTTGAAAAAGCGCCCGGTTTATGTGTTTGAATTTCAGATTGTTTTGTGGGTTATTGAGCCTTGTTTGAACCTCCTCTTCGGTACAAACAATCCCCAATCTTGCGACGGCTTTTTGTGCATCCAGAAACTTAGTTGACGGAGAATAATGATCAATATATTGTTTTGTTTCCGGGCAAGCATCCATGCAAATCAACAGTTCAGGCTTTGCTGCAATTGTACTGATCAGTTCTGCTTGATCGACTTGAAACTTTCGAATAAACTTCAGACTTTTGACATGAAACGCAGCCTTCAGATCCGAATCTGACATGATCAGCAGTTTTTCCGTTAGAATTTGTTTCCTGACACGTTCGGTCAAAGTGCGCCTCTGTTTTTGACATTTCACTCGATCCATAATGACGCCGATCATAAGGGAAACGGAGAGCGTCAAGAACAGGATTGCGATTTTGTGACTTCCTTTTCGAATTGTAAGGTATACAGAGGCTGTTAACAGAATCGAAAACAAAAGCAAATCCGCAATTCTTCCTATGTATTGTATGAAGCTATGAATAGAAAATTTCTTTTTTGCTTCCGAAATCATAAAATGAGTGTTGCCAAGCTGCACTCAAATATTCTATAATCCATGTTATGAAACAAAAAAAGATTGCTGTTTTCGGAGGATCATTTCACCCGATTCATAACGGACATATTGCTCTCGCGCAGCATGCGATGAAATCGCTTGATCTGGATCAAGTGTTATTTGTTGTGGACCGTATTCCGCCGCATAAAACATTGGCTGAAGGCGCAACCGACACGCAGCGTGTGGATATGCTGCATCTTGCTCTCCGGAATGAACCGAGATTTATTGTTGAGACGCTGGAATTGGAACGTGATGGCCCGAGCTATACCGTTGACACGCTGAATGCGCTGCATGAACGTGAGCCGAATGCGGAATTCTATTTCTTGATGGGAAGCGATATGCTTTTGTCTTTTCCTTCGAGGCGCAAGCCGGACGAAATTGCAAAGCTGGCAACGCTTGTCTGCACCGTTCGAATCGGCCAAAGCGGTGGCGAAGAGGCGGCCGCAACCGATCTGAATAAGCGCTTTGGTGCGAAGGTAATTCTTTTAAACGAGGTCTCTCCCCTGTCTTCGACCGAAGTCCGTAATCGAATCTATAACGCAATACCGATTACAGGATTCATACCGACTTCGCAGGAGCACTACATCTATTTGAATGGTTGCTATCAGCCGAGTGCGTTGACACCGATGTACGCACGTTTGAGAAACGAAATCTCCGCACATCGCATGGAACACACGGCTTTCGTGATTC
>CALFIV010000313.1 GCA_937877295.1 uncultured Clostridia bacterium | reverse complement strand
TTTTACGGATCGATCGGTACAATCATTTCCGATCGCACCATCGGACAGCGTGCATCTTGGCGACGCATATATCTGTTCAACGGTCGATGGCGACGCCGTCAAAGCATATTCTGTTCGCGTCATTCGCGTCGACGTGCAGTCCGCACCGAGCATTCAGGGTATGATGATCGAAATCACCGATCCGACCCTTCTGTCTCTGACGGGCGGTATCGTGCAGGGAATGAGCGGCAGTCCGCTGATTCAGGACGGCCGTCTGATCGGCGTGGTCACCCATGTATTTGTAAGCCATCCGACACGCGGATATTGCCTGTATGCGGAATGGATGGCCGAAAAATTGCTGCCTTCGATATAAACTGTTTACGGATTCCCCGCATTTCGTCATTCTTTTACGGTTGTATTTCGGCAGAACAGCGCGATACAATCAAAACAAAAACGGAGGAAGAAATGCGAATTCTGATGCAAACGGACGATCCCGTGACAGAACATAGCTATCTGGAAGCCGCTGACAAGGTGAACCGTCAGCGACTTTATGTTCTGCATAACGAAGCGCAGATATTGGAGCGGTTGTTTCGCGACCGTTTTGATGCTTTAATCGTCGACAAGGCCGATCGACAAAAAACATGGCTGCGAATCAATGACCGACAAAATGTTTCCAATCTGATTCTTCTGCTGCAAGATCCAGCATCCGCAAGCGTTCTGCCTGAAACCGTCACCTATGGGTTTCTGCGCACTTATGAACCGATTGAAGTTTTGAAACGCATTGATACGTTTCCGCCCGGACGAACCGGTGAAGCGCGGGCGGAAACGGTCATTTCGCGTACGCTGCAGCGCATAGGCGTTCCGGCTCACCTCAAAGGCTTTCCGATTCTGAAAGAAGCGATTCGTTTGCTGCTTTCGGTCGATCGCCCGACCGAGATACGACTGGTCGAAGACGTCTACGCACTGCTTGCTTCGGAATTGCACATGAGCCCGACAGTCGTCGAGCATGCGATCCGGCATGCGATCGAATCGGCGTGGCTGCGGGCAGATCTCAAAGAACTCGAAGCAATGTTCGGCGATACGGTCAGTGCTGAGCGCGCTGCACCGTCCAACGCAGGATTTCTTTTTATACTGGCGGATCGCATCAGAATCGAACAGGGGAGGGCGGTTTCATGACAGACGAAGAATGGGAACAGGTCTATTCACAATTTGAAGGCTTATATGATGATCGGGAAGCATTGCTCGATGCGGTAACCGACGCAACGCTGCAAGCGCTGCGCGTGCCGTTGAAGCTTCTTGGATATCGGTATTTGTTTTTGGGCGTGCGGTATATCCTGTCGAAACCGTCGCATATCCATCCGTCGATGCTCGGCGAGATCTATCCGTATGTTGCGTCGACAGTCCATTCCAACCGTGCTATGGTGGAACGCGCCATGCATTATGCAATCTGCTGCGCGTGGAAGCGTGCTGATCCGGATGTCATGTATTCCTATCTCGGTTTGCGCGGAAAGGATCTTAAGAATCCGCCGACTAATGTGGAATTTCTTTATCTGATCGCTGAGCGTGTTCGACTGATCGTCGGAGATCCGGAAGGCGAGGAGCGATATCAACGGATTATGCAGGAAATGGAGCGCCGGTTCGGCGTGGTTTTTCATTGACGGAAGCGGTCGGAATATGGTAAACTGTTACCAAATTCAAAGATGAGGTATCGGTATGAAAAAAAGAGCGATTTTGATCGTACTTGACAGTGCCGGGATCGGATATCTGCCGGATGCGGCGGATTTCGGCGACGTCGGTGCAAACACCATCTGCAACATCTACGCAAAGCGCGGCAAGCTCGACGTTCCCAATATGAAAAAGCTCGGCCTTGCGCACATCGATGGCTGCCTGCTGCCGAAGGACGGTGATGAAATCACCGGCTGTTACTGCAAATGTGCGGAGCAAACACACGCAAAGGACACGACCTGCGGACATTGGGAGATGGCGGG
>CALFIV010000312.1 GCA_937877295.1 uncultured Clostridia bacterium | reverse complement strand
GTACGGTGCTTGCCGCAAGGGTCGGTTCGTCCGGCCGCGCGGCAACGATCTCCTCGACGGGCGGATCGTCCGGCGCGGGCGTCGATGCGGGATGCGGTTGTACGGTGCAGCCGAGCAAAAGGCAGACGGCAAGCAGCCGGAGAAGGCGCTTCATACGCAAGAGTATACCGCACTTTTTTTCGATTGTACAGAGGTTTTTCGCTGCGCAGCCGAAAATATGCGCTTGTGAAACAGCGGTATTTCTGCTATAGTAGAATAGAGTGATATAGAGAATACTGCGCATTCGCCGCACACGCGAATGCCGTTTGTCCGATTGCAGACAGGAAAGGAACGTTCATGACGAAAAAATTGCTTGCGCTGCTGCTGAGTCTTCTGTTGCTGACCGCACTTGCGCCCGCTGCTGCGGCGGAGGACAACCGGACGGACGCCGAACCGGATGCGGTCATCGGCGGCGAAACGGATGTGCCGAACGCCGGCACGCAGATGACCGGCACGGTCGAGTGGAACAGCGCGGATGTGCAATACAAGGGCACGACGCCTTATGTCATGTACAACAAAAAGGCGCAAACGCCGCGCTTTGCCGTAAAGGATTCGAACGGCAAAACCGTCGACGCCAAGTACTATACCTATCGATATCAAGAAAACACGCAGCCCGGTACGGGATATGTGACGGTTACGTTCCAGAACGGTTACACCGGCTCTTGTCAGGGAGCGTTCAAAATCTATCTGCCGGCGACGGCCAAAACGACGGTTCAAAACGTACAAAACGGCATCAAAATCACATGGGACGCGGTCGAAGGCGCGGCGGGCTACGTGATCTATCGCAGAGCATGGAACAGCTCGGCCGGCGGCTGGTCGGCCTTTGCGCGGTGGAACAACGTGACCGGCACAACATGGACCGACGGCACGGACGACGCGCACAAGGTCTATGCCGGAACGCGCTATCAGTACGGCGTCAAGGCGTATTTTGCAAAGCGCTACGATCCGGTCGCCAAGGCCTATATCGGCGGCAACGAGAATGCGCTGCTCGGCAACTATAACCTCGGTGTCGTCGGACCGATCGCAACGACGGTGCGTCTCACCACGCGCGTGCTGAACGAAGTGGATGCCGGCAGCGGTCAGCTCACCGCCAGGTGGGACGCCTCGAAAAACTGCTCCGGATACCGGGTGCAGATTGCGACCGACGCGAATTTTTCCAAAATTATCAAGAGTCTGAAGATCACCGATCCGCTGACCGCCTCCACAACGGTCAAGGGGCTGACAAACGGTACGGAGTACTATGTGCGTGTCCTCTCGTATCAGGACTTTGACGGCGTCACCTATTACGGACAATGGTCCAACGTGCTGAGCAACAAGCCCGGATCGGGTCACGCGTCCACGCGCGCCGTGCGCCGCGCGCTGCTGATCGGCGAGAACAGCTATCAGGACGGCAACGTCCTCTATGGCTGCGTCAACGATATGAACGCGCTTGCCGGCACGCTCAAGAGCCTGCGCTATGCGTATACGACGAAAACGCTGCCGAACAGCACGAAAAGCCAGATTTTGAGCGCGATCACCACCTTCCTTCAGGACGCCGGCGAGAACGACACCTCGCTGTTCTACTTCTCGGGTCACGGCACGGACGCAAGCAGCTACACCGGCAGCACATACCAGAAGTATCAGGGCGCGCTGTACACCGTCGAAGGCGGTTATCTCACGTTCGCCGAGCTGGCGTCTGCGCTAAGCCAGGTCAAAGGCAGGGTGATCGTCGTCATGGACAGCTGCCACAGCGGCGCAGCGATCGGCAAATCCGCAGGCAGTCTCACTGACGCCTTTAACGAAAGCGCAATCGCCGCCTTCCGGGGGGACGGCGAGACCGCACAATGGGCGGATCTTGCAAACAGCAAGTTTATCGTCATCACCGCGGCGTCCTATTCCGAATCCTCCTGGGACGGCAGCTATGACGGATCTGGCACGCGGCAGGGCGCGTTCACCGCTGCGTTTATCAAGGGACTCGGGTGTTCCTATCCGAACGGCACGTATTCCGGCTCGATGCCCGCAGATACCGACAAGAACCTTTCGGTCACGCTGAAGGAGATCTACACCTACGCAAGCAGGCAGGCGCAGACATGGACCTCCGGCGACGCGCAGCATGCGCAGTATTACGGCACGGACAGCACCGTACTGTTCAAACGATAATATCGCTGCGTTGGGGCTGTTCGGACTTTTCGAACAGCCTTTTTTGTATAATCCGGCAAAGCGCGGACACACTATCGGAAAAGAACCGAAAGGAGATGCGCATATGAACCGATTCTTTTTGATTCCGCTGCTTGTGCTGCTGATGCTCGCAACCGGCTGCACCTGTTCGATCCGCGGCAGCGCGACGATGCCGACGGCGAAGCCTACAACTGCGCCGATCAGTACAACCGCGCCCACCATGTCGGCGACGATGCCTGCAACGGTCGCGCCGGTCACGCCGGATGTATCGGAAACGATCGCGCCGGTCGAACCGACCGCAACGAACGCCATGCCCAGCGCAAGCGCAGTCGCAACCGCTGGCAACTGATTTTACCGGAATCGAAAGCGCTTTCGAATCATTCGGAAAGCGCTTATTTCTTTTATCCGATTATATTTTGTCCCGTATCGCCGGAGATATTGCATCGAGACGCCGTATGCAGTATAATTCTCTGCATATATGCGGTGTTCCCGCACAAATACCGACGACGGAGCATGCTATGACGCTGAAGGAACTGCATCCCGGGCAAACCGGAATCGTGACCGCGGTGGGCGGTCAGGGCGCTTTGCGGCAGCATTTTTTGGATATGGGCGTAATCCCGGGCGTGACGGTGACCGTGATGAAGCTCGCGCCGATGGGAGACCCGATGGAGCTTCGCACCCGCGGCTATGAGCTGACGCTGCGCCTTGCCGACGCGGAGCAGATCGACGTGGTTTTGACCGATCCGGAGGACGTTTCCAAAAAGAACGTGCGCCGCATTGAGCGCGAACATCCGGGTCTCGGGGAGGAAGGCCGCTTCCATATCAAGGAAACGGAAAACCCGCT
>CALFIV010000311.1 GCA_937877295.1 uncultured Clostridia bacterium | reverse complement strand
GCGACTTCTTATTATACACATTCAGAGAAAAAATGCAAGCTTTTTTTTCAATTCGTTTTAACTTTTTGCCGAGTGTGTTCACCGGCAGGCGCTATTCTCCGGAAAAGATAAGGAAATGTACGAAAAACCTCTTTTCCGATTGGAGGAAAGGTGATATACTATTTTTAATTATAAGCATATCATGAAAGGAATCGCTATGAGCATCGTAGGCAAGAGCGAGATCCGTTTGGACGCGTTCGACAAAGCAACCGGACGGACCAAATACTATGAGGACCGCATACCGGGCGGTACGCTGTATGTCCGCATCAAGCACGCGGAGATCGCGCACGGGTTTGTGAAGTCGGTTGATACCTCCGAAGCTGAGAAAATCAAAGGCGTGGTAAAGGTTCTAACCTGCTTTGATGCGCCGGAAATCGTTTTTCCGACGGCCGGCCATCCGTGGTCGATGGACCCGGAGCATCAGGATGTCGCAGACCGCAGGCTTTTGAATACGCATGTGCGCTACTGGGGCGACGACGTCGCGGTGGTCATTGCCGAAGATGAAGTTGCGGCGATGCAGGGCGTGCGTGCGCTGAAGGTCGAATACGAAGCGCTGCCGTTTGTGCTCGATCCGCAAAAAGCCATGGAGGACGGCGCACCGCAGCTCCACGAGGGGTATCCGAATAACATCTTAAAGCACACGTCTATCCGCAAAGGCGATTATACGAAAGCGATTCAAGAGCCAGGCTTGATCTGTGTCGAAGGCTGGTACAACACGCCGACGGTGCAGCATTGCCACATCGAAAATCACGGCTGCTTTGCCTACGAAGAAAACGGCCGCATCACGGTCGTTTCCTCCACGCAGATCCCGCATATCATCCGCCGGGTCGTCGGGCAGGCGCTTGGCCGTCCGTGGTCGGATATCGAGATTGTCAAGCCCTATATCGGCGGCGGGTTCGGCAACAAGCAGGACGCGTTGTATGAGCCGCTGTGCGCATGGTGCTCCACGCAGGTTGGCGGGCGGCCGGTACGCATTGACTGTTCACGTGAGGAGACGTTTGTATCAAACCGTGTGCGTCATGCGATCCGTATCCACATTACAAGCTGGATTCGTCCTGACGGCAGCATGGCAGCAAGAAAGGTTGACCTCTATTCCAATCAGGGCGCGTACGCATCCCACGGGCACAGCATCGTCGCAAAGGCGATGGGCTCGTTTCCGCAGCTATATCCTTGCGACAACATGGAATGCGACGCATTCACCGTCTATACCAATCTGCCGGCGGCCGGCGCAATGCGCGGTTACGGCATGCCGCAAGCGTCGTTTGCAAACGATTCCAACATCGAGGAATGCGCACATGCGGTCGGCATGGACTCGGTCGAATACCGCAACCGCTATATCATGCCGCAGGGCTTCGAGGACGGGTTTTCCAAAAATGTCAATTACTATGATTCCCATCGGGAGTGTCTCGCAAAGGGCAGGGAGCTGATCGATTACGATCGCAAGAAAGCGGAGTTTGCTTTGGATAAAGGCCCGATCCGCCGCGGCGTCGGATGCGCATCGTTCTGGTATAACACGGCGGTCTGGCCGATCGCGCTGGAAACCTCGTCGAACCGCATGCTCCTGAACCTCGACGGTACGGTCACCATGCAATGCGGCGAAACGGAGATCGGACAAGGCGCAGATACGGCGTTTGCGCAGATGGCTGCTGAGGCAATCGGCCTGAAAAGCTATCACGACGTACGCGTCGTCTCCTGTCAGGATACCGACGTCACGCCGACGGGACTCGGCGCATACGCGTCGCGGCAGACATATGTTGCTGGCTTCACGATCCGGCAGACAGCGGAGATCCTGAAACAGAAAATCTTTGCGTACGCCAACAAGCTGACGCGTCAGGCGGTCGAAAATATGGACGTGCGCGACGGCAATGTCGTGCGAAAGAGCGACGGCAAGGTGCTGATTTCGTTATCCGAGCTCGCTATGACCGCGCAGTACAATCCTGCCGACAGCGAGCACATCGTGGCGGAAAGCACATTCACAATCAAAAACAACGCGTACTCATTCGGCTGCACGTTCGCTGAGGTCGAGGTCGATATTCCGATGTGCAAGGTGACGGTCAAAAAGATTGTCAACGTACATGACTGCGGCAACCTCATCAATCCGGCTCTGGCCGAGGCGCAGGTCCACGGCGGTATGTCAATGGCGATCGGCTACGGCATGAGTGAACAGCTTTTGTTCGATTCGAAGACGGGAAAGCCTCTGAACAACAATCTGCTTGACTATAAGCTTTCGACGGTGATGGACCATCCGGACCTTGACGCTGCGTTCATAGAGAACCCAGAACCGACGAGCGCGTTCGGCACAAAGGCTTTGGGCGAGCCTCCGGCGTGCTCCGGCGCGCCGGCGATTCGCAACGCCATCTACAACGCCACCGGCGTAGCGCTGCGCACGCTTCCGATGAACCCGCACAATCTTTTCGCGGCGTTCACAGAAGCCGGGCTGATCCACGATTCCTGGCAGGAGGACAAATGATATGTACGATATGAAAGCATTGTACGAAGCGACGAGCGTCGAGCACGCGGTACAGCTTCGTCTGGAGCATCCCGAAGCGCAGATCATAGCGGGCGGAAGCGATGTGCTGGTGCAGATGCGCGAAGGCCGCAGAGCGGGGAAGGAGCTGATCTCCATCTACGGCATCGACGCGCTGAGAGGCGTCAGCATCGACGAGGACGAAAACATTCGCATCGGTTCTTTAACAAGCTTTTCGCACATCACGCGTGATCCGATCATACAAAAATACATCAATGTCCTCGGCGAGGCGGTGGACATGGTTGGCGGTCCGCAGATCCGCAACATCGGTACAATCGGCGGCAACACCTGCAACGGCGTCACAAGCGCCGACTCGGCGTCGACCCTGCATGCGTGGGAAGCGATTGTGGAACTGACCGGCAAAAACGGCGTCCGCCGGCTTCCGATCAAGGAGTTCTACATCAAGGCCGGTCAGGTCGATATCCGTGTCGAGGACGGTGAAATCCAGACCGCGATTCTGATTCCGAAAGCAAGCTATGACAACACCTTCGGACATTACATCAAATACGCGATGCGCAACGCGATGGACATCGCAACGCTCGGCTGTTCGGTCAACGTGCGGCTGAGTCCCGATAAAAAGACCGTTGAGCGCGCAAGGATTGCTTACGGCGTGGCAGGGCCTGTTCCAATGCGCGCGCCGAGCGCGGAAGCCGTCGCAAACGGCGCTGCGGTCAACTGCGATCTGATCGAGCGCTTCGGTACAGAGGTCACGGATGAAAACACAGGCTCGATCGCAACAACCATCAAAGTCGGTACCCCTGAGTTTAAATCGTTCTGTGAGGCAATGGAGCCTTTCAATAAAATCGAACATGAGGTGGAAATCATGACGATGAAATTTGAAGACACGATCAATTGTCTCACAGGCGAGGAGATTCTGGGGGTCGAATGGATGCTTGAAGAATAGAAGGGAGTGAACACCATTGGCCGATATAAGCACATACCTTGAAAAGATTCTGGAAGCAATATATGGCGAAGAGGTGCGAGGCTCCATCTATGATGCTCTTGTAGCCATGAATGCAGAATCAACAAGCGCCATGGAGTATGCCGCAACGGCGCAGGATTCTGCTCAGGCATCGGCTGCCTCTGCCGAATCATCGGCATCCACAGCAACACAAAAAGCAGCAGATGCAGCCGGTTCCGCTTCTGCTGCTGAAAGTGCTCAGACAGCAGCTGAAACAGC
>CALFIV010000310.1 GCA_937877295.1 uncultured Clostridia bacterium | reverse complement strand
ATCGTGGCGGTCGCAGTACCGCTGACGACTTCATAACCGGATACATAGTAGCCGGCTGCGGGCGATGCGGTGATCTTCGTGCCGGAGACGGAGACCGTGCCGTAGCTCGTGTTGTTGGAAACCGCATTGACCGTGTAGGTCAGATCGGAGGTATACGCCTTGATGCGGTAGTCGCCGTTGTCCGGGCAGTCGGTCCAAGCGCCGTTGGGCTCTTGATAATAGGAGGTGTTGCCGTGGTTCGCGTGTGTAAAGCTCGCCCACGAGATGACGTCGGTGTTGTTGAATGTGGCGTCATACGGCGTATGGATGTACTTGCCGGAGTCGTCTGCGGTCGGGCAGCTCTGGGTGAAGACAACCGCGAAGGTATCGCCCGCGGCGAGTGCGACCGGATTGTCCAGCGGAATGGTGTAGTAACCCGAATAGGTCAGCGTGCCGGACTGCGAGGTCATCAGCGTACCGGAGGACGGATTGCCGGTGGTCGGGTTCTTGTAGATTTCAACCGTATAGGAAAGCGCTTCGTCCCAGTTGCAGAGACCGACGGCTTTCAGCAGCTCACTGCCCTTTGCAGTGAAGACGTTCGCAACCTTGGTGTTGTTTTCAAAGCCGACGTAGTAGTCTTCGGAGGACGGCCAGCCCTTGCCGTAGCAAACGACGTTGCATGTGCCGTCATACTGATAGTTGTGATCGTAGTTGTCGATGGGCTCTGCATCGTAGAAATAGATGTAGCCCTCGAGAACGGAGGTGTCCTCATAAGAGATGTACGTATAGCCTTGGCTGAAATAGCTTGTGCCCCAGCTGTTTTTGCAGATCCATGCGCCGTTGCTCGAAGGCGTATTCGGTTTGAACCCGCTGCTCTTTGAGACGTTGTCGTCCCAGCCGACGACCGTAATTGCGTGGTTTGCCCACTTGTGGGAGCTGCTGTCCTGGCTGGTTGTGTCGATTGTGCAGGTATAGGTATAAGCGTTGCCGCTTTCGTAGTAGCTGATGTTGCCCGCTCCGTATTCCATGATCGCCCGTTTGACGCCCTCAATGTCCGTTGCAGGAATCCATACGGAGTTCTGAACGTGCGAGACGTTGGAGCCGTATGCGTACTGGCTGTCAAGGCCCGAGCTTGCGACCGTGCTTGCTTTGCTGTACGCAAGTGCTGACACAGATTCACTTGCAGCGCCTGCCCAGCGCTGCAGAGTGTATGCGGACATTTCACCGTTGCCGCCCTGATCGAGGCAGCCGTCCGAAGAAGCGGACGCATCGCCGGTCAGCAGTCCCTCGGCGTCATACGCGGAGGTGTAGTTGAAGAAGCAGTGCTGCGTCTCGGAGAGGTTGAGGCTCGTCGTTGCGGCAGAACCCGTCCCAACCGGAATGCCGTGCTTGATCATGTAGCTCTCAACGCTCGCCATCGCCGCGTGCGCCCAGCAGGAACCGTACGGGTTCTGGTTCTTGACGGAGGTCACGTAGCCCTGCGTGTTGCTGTTGTACGAGCTCGGCAGCGTATCCTTTTGCGGATTGATGCCGGTCAGCTCATAATACGTCTTCAGATCTTTCCTCGCGTACGCGTTCGAAACGGTTTTTGTACCGTGAGACGGCGACGGGATATAACCGTTTGGAATCGGCGATTCCGGTTCTTCGCTGTTTTGCGCACGTCCGCTTTCGGCGAGCGCCGCGATCGGGATCAGCGCCAGAATCATAATTACCGTCAGAAGGAGTGCAAACAGTTTCAGGGT
The DNA here is from genome assembly GCA_937877295.1 of uncultured Clostridia bacterium. The sequence goes on along the minus strand of CALFIV010000310.1, from coordinate 420 downwards.
TCTGCGTTTCATCAAAAGTCTCCTCAATCCTTTGGATTTGCACCGATTGGTCGGCACATCAATAGATATATTATAGCACAGGCCTTCGCAAGAATCAATTTATTTTATACAAATCTATATAGAATTTTTGTTTATAAATGAAGAAAGGGCGCTGGCCCTTTCCTACAGAACGTATTTGGAAGAAAGCTCTTTTTCGTATGCGCTTCATCTATCCTACAATTGTACGGAACGTAATGGGCGGTATATCTCAAGAGGCTAAAATCACTCACGCTAACGCTATGCAAGCCTTGAGAAACTCCATTTATGGCAATACACGCATTGTTTTACAGTCTTTTGCTACAGAAACAAGAAACAGGGTTTTTGAAGAAAACGAAGAATATACAGCGGCTTATGATATAGCAAAGGAAGCAGATGATCCTG
>CALFIV010000309.1 GCA_937877295.1 uncultured Clostridia bacterium | reverse complement strand
TCTCTATGGCATCAATACGCCGACGGCAGGAAGCTTATATGTGCGCGGCGAAAAGATTACATCGTTCAGCCCGAAGGCAGCGATCGACCGCGGCATCGGCATGGTGCATCAGCACTTCATGCTTGTACCGTCGTTTACGGTCGCGCAGAACATCGTTTTAGGGCACGAGCCGAAAGCCGCAGGCGTACTGTTCGATAACCGCAAAGCGGAAAAGCTGACGCGCGAGCTTGTCAAGGAATACGGCCTCGAGGTCGATCCGTCGGCGGAGGTCCGCGATATTTCCGTGGGCTTGCAGCAGCGCGTGGAGATTCTGAAAACGCTGTATCGCGGCGCGGAGATCCTGATCCTCGACGAACCGACGGCGGTTCTGACGCCGCAGGAAACGAACGAGCTGTTTGAGGTCATCCGCCGCATCGTGCGCGAAAAGAACATGACCGTCATCATCATCACGCACAAGCTCTATGAGGTCATGGCGATCTCCGACCGCGTCGGCGTCATGCGGCAGGGCAAGCTGATCGGCGTCGAGAATACGGCGGACGTCAACGAAAAGATCCTTGCGTCCATGATGGTCGGCCGTCCCGTGCTGTTCGACCATCTCGAAAAGACCGGTGAACCCGGCGAAGTCGCGATCGAGGTCAACGATCTCTATGTCGCCGACAACCGAGGGCTTCCTGCGGTGCGCGGCGTATCGCTTTCCGTGAAAAAGGGCGAGGTGCTCGGCATCGCGGCGATCGAGGGCAACGGACAGAGCGAGCTTTTGGAGGCGATCACGGGCATGCGAAAGATCAGCCGCGGCAAGGTTTCGATCTGCGGGCAGGACGCCACGGGCAAGACGCCGGGCGAGATTCGCGCGCTCGGGCTATCGCATGTACCGGAGGATCGTCTCAGTACCGGCGTGGACCGGGCGGCCTCCGTTGCGGACAACCTGCTGGTCGGCCGGCAGAAGGAAAAACGGTTCAACCTGATGGGCTTCCATCAGCGGCGTTCAACCGTCGAACGCTATGCGAGCGAGCTCTATCAAAAATTCGATATCCGCGGCGCGGGCATCCACACCGAGGTCGGTTCCATGTCGGGCGGCAACATGCAGAAGGTCGTCGTCGCGCGGGAATTCACATTCGACACGCCGGTGCTCGTCATTTCGCAGCCGACGCGCGGCGTCGATATCGGCGCAATGGAGTTCTTCCATACGCGCATCATCGAAAAGCGCAACGAAGGCGCGGCGATTCTCTTAAGCTCCGCCGATCTCGACGAGGTGTTCCGCCTGTCGGATCGCATCATCACGCTGTATGAAGGCCGCATTACGGGTGAGTTCAAGGCCGATGAGATCACAAAAGAGGAGATCGGTCTCTACATGACCGGTTCACGGAAGGAGGAAGAGGCATGAAAAAACTCTTCGCATGGATGAAGCGGCGATTCGATTTGGGCTATCTTCTGGCGCTTGTCATCAGCCTTTCCGTCGCGCTCCTGATCGGCGCGGTGATCCTCGCAGTCTCCGGGCACAATCCGCTCGCAGCCTACCGCGCCCTGCTCGGCGGCGCATTCTCCAATGCCCGTCACATCGGCGACATGCTCGAATATGCCATGGTTCTGTGCCTGTGCGGCCTTGCATGCGACATCGGTTCGCGCGTCGGCATCTTCAACGTCGGCGGCGAAGGACAGCTCCTTTTGGGCGCGATCTTTGCGGCGCAGATCGGCGTGTGGCTCAGTGGCAGCAGCGCATGGATCGCCGTTCCGCTGGCAGCGCTCGGTGCAATGGCCGTCGGCGGCTTTTACGCATGGATTCCGGGCGTGCTGAAGGTCAAGCTCAAGGTCAACGAGGTCATCACCACGATCATGCTCAATACGATTGCGGCGTTCCTCTGCCAGTTCCTTGCCAAAGGTCCGTGGAAGAACGCCAATAAGAACATCGTTGCCGGCACGGGCAATCTGCCGACCGCGTTCTGGTTCACCAAGCTTGTTCCCGGTTCAAACCTCTCCACGGCGATCATTGTTTCGGCGGTGCTGACCTTCCTCGTCTGGTACATTCTGCAGAAGACCACCAAGGGCTATGAGATGCGGCTGGTCGGCGACAACCCGCGCTTTGCGCTGTTCGCGGGGCTCAAGACGGACCGGATCGTCATCCTGACCATGGTCATTTCCGGCATGATGTGCGGTCTTGTGGGCATGTTCCGCGTCTACGGCGCAGAGCACATCTATAAATCCACGGTTTCCAACGAATATTACTTCGAAGGCCTGATGGTCGCCATGATCGCGCAGTATCAGCCGCTGCCCACGATCATCATCTCCCTGATCTTCGCGATCCTGAAAATCGGCGCGATGGGCATGGAGACGGCGGCCGGCGTACCGAAGCAGCTGTATCTGATTATCCAGACGGTCGTGATCTTCTGCATGGCGGCGGAAACGGGCATCCGTGCCGCGCTCGCAAAGGCGCGGGAGAAACGCGCGGCCGCCTTGGACGTCAAGGCGCGTCGGGAAGGAGGTGCTGCACATGAAGGGTAACATCTTAACCACCGTCTTTTCGGCAGGCACGTTTGCGCAGATGCTCAGAAGCGCCACACCGGTTGCGCTGGCGGCGCTCGGCGGACTCATGACCGAGCATGCGGGCATTATGAACATCGGTATGGACGGCATGATCCTCATGGGCGCATTCGTCGCCGCGGTCGCAAGCTATTTCTTCGCAAGCGCTGCGATGGGCGTGCTGGCCGCCGTTGCGTTCGGCGTACTGATCGGACTGTTCTTTGCGCTGTTCACCGTGAAGCTCCGCTCCGACGAATTCATCATCGGCTGCGCATTGAATACCTTTGCGCTCGGCGTCACGGCATACCTTTCGCGTGAGATCTTCGGCCTGTCCGGCACTTCCGGCTATCTCGTACCGAGCCTTCCGGACGTCACGATCCCGCTGATCAACAAGATCCCGTTTGTCGGCGAGGTCCTCTCGGGACACTCCGTATTCGTCTATCTCACATGGCTGCTCGTCGTCGTAATGTGGCTGTTTATCTATCGCACGCCGATCGGCTTCTGGATTCGGGCGTCCGGCGAATCGCCGGAAACGCTGCGCACCGCGGGCAAGAATCCCGAGCGCATGAAATGGATCGCTTCGATCCTCTGCGGCGTGTTCTGCGGGCTTGCGGGCGCGCATCTGTCGCTGGGGTATCTCAACGGCTCGTTTGTCGAGGGCATGAGCGCGTCGCGCGGCTATATCGCGTTTGCCTGCGTGATCTTTGCGGCGGCGAACCCTGCAAAGGCATACCTCGCCGCGCTGATGTTCGGCTTCTTCGACGCGCTGGGTCTCAGGCTTCAGGATTACATCAGCTCCGATCTCACCGGGACGATCCCGTACGTCATCACGATCATCATGATGGTTTACGTTGTCGTCAGCGGACAGAAGCGCCGCGAGCGTCTCGCCAAGCAGCAGCTCAAGAAGCTCGAAACCAAATAACAATCCAAAACGCAAAGCGGGGCTTGCATCCGGCAAGTCCCGCTGTTTGTATGCGATTATTGCGCGTCTTCGATTCTGCGGAACGGGCGCGGGATGCGCGCGGCGAGTCCGGCTCTTTCGGGCTTGCCTTCGAGCGACCAATCGAGACTGTCGATTGCGCGGATGCCCGCATAGCTTTCAAAAAACAGCGCCAATGCGCCCGGGCCGACGTGCGACCCGGTGACCGGCTCATAGTCGACGAGCAGGATCTCCTTCGGCGCTTTGCCGCTCTCGTTGATCAGCTTGATCAAAAGCTCAGCGTCCTCGCGGCACGCGGCATGCGCGATGCCGATCATCTGGTTTTCGGGATCGACCACGTGCTTTTCATACTGCGCAGCCAGCGCTTTGATCGAACGCTTGCGGCTGTGTACGATGGCAAACGACGAGATCTGACCGTCGACGCCGCCCTTCAGGATCGGCTTGATGCCGAGCACGGTGCCGACGATCGCGGAAAG
>CALFIV010000308.1 GCA_937877295.1 uncultured Clostridia bacterium | reverse complement strand
GACAGAAGCTTCCCGTGTTCTCCGGCAGCGGTCTTCCGCACGCAAACCTTGCGGCTCAGATCGCAAGACAGGCGCGCGTTTTGGGCAGCGATGAAAAATTCGCGGTTGTGTTCGCCGCCGTCGGCATTACGTTCGAGGAAGCAGACTTCTTCATCAGCGATTTCCGTCAAACCGGCGCGATCGAACGCACGGTTACGTTCATCAACCTTGCAAACGATCCGGCAATCGAGCGTATTTCCACGCCACGTATGGCGATCACCGCAGCGGAATATCTTGCATACGATCTCGGCATGCACGTGCTTGTCATCATCACGGACATTACAAACTACGCGGAAGCCTTGCGTGAGGTTTCCGCCGCGCGTAAGGAAGTCCCCGGCCGCCGCGGTTATCCGGGCTACATGTACACCGACCTTGCAACGATGTACGAGCGCGCCGGCCGTATCCGCGACAACAAGGGCTCAATCACGATGATTCCGATCCTGTCCATGCCGGAAGATGACGTTACGCACCCGATCCCCGACCTGACAGGCTACATCACCGAAGGCCAGATCATCCTCTCACGCGAACTGCACCGCAAAGGTATCACGCCGCCCATCAATGTTCTGCCGTCTCTGTCCCGTCTGAAGGATAAAGGAATCGGCAAGGGCAAGACGCGCGAGGATCACGCAGACACGATGAACCAGCTGTTTTCGGCGTATTCGCGCGGCAAGGAAGCGAAGGAGCTCGCGGTTATCTTGGGCGATGCGGCGCTGTCCGACACGGACAAGCTCTATGCCAAGTTCGCTGACGCATTCGAAGCCGAATACGTTTCGCAGGGCTACTATACCAACCGCTCCATTGAGGAGACGCTGAACCTCGGCTGGAAGCTTCTGGGGATTCTGCCGAAGTCGGAGCTCAAGCGTATCAGAGACGCGTACATCGAAAAATACTATCCCGAGGAGGCTTGATCCGTGGCGCTGCAATATAAGCCCACCCGAATGGAGCTCAGTAACCTTAAAAAACGAAGGACGGTTGCCATTCGCGGTCACAAAATGATGAAGGACAAACGCGACGAGCTGGTGCGCCGCTTCATCATCCTTGCACGCAGAAATCGGGCATTGCGGATGGAAATGGAGCAAAAGCTCGGCGCGGCTATGCAGAACTTTGTTCTGGCCCGTGCCATGATGAGCAGCAACGAAGTCGAAGAAGCGCTGCTGTATCCGGCGCGCGCGATCAGCATTGAGGCGGGAAAGCAAAACATACTTTCAATCCCCGTGCCGAAGCTTTCGCTGGATACGCAGGAAGGGTTCGTTTATCCGTACGGCTTTGCCACGACCGGTGCGGATCTGGACGGCGCTGTGCAGGCACTTGCGGAAATCCTACCGCTGATGCTGGAGCTTGCCGAGGTAGAGAAGGCAACCAGCCGTCTTGCGGACGAGATCGAGAAGACGCGCCGCCGTGTCAACGCGCTCGAATATGTCATGATCCCGCAGTTTGACGCTGCGATCCATGACATCCAGATGAAGCTCGAGGAGAACGAACGCGGCAATACGTCGCGTCTGATGAAGACCAAGGAGATGCTGGCAAAGGAAGCATGATGGACATTCATGCGCTCGCAAAAGAAGCGGGATTTCGGGAAAGCTTTTTGCTCCCGGTGATCCCCTATACGGATTGGACACGCCATCGGGAAGATGGCGTGTTTCATCCCAATACAAATCCGTTGGCGTCCGATCCGCAAGCAGCGTATCCGTGGGCGAACGCGGTTCTGATTTGCGTACTGCCTTATACGCCATACGAGGATGAAACGCTTGTCGCTTCGTACTATCCGGCGAGCAACCGCGCCTATCATGCCATGAAACGGCTGATGCAAATGCTCAAGGAGAACGGTGTGCGCGCGGAACGCGCCGAAACGCCGTATCGTGAACAGCTCGCGTCTTACGGGATCGGATCAAGAATGGACAATCAGCTTTTGTATCTTGAGCCGTACGGTACATACATCAATCTGCAGGGCGCTGTTGTTTCACTGCCCGAGCCGGTCGTTTATACGCCGCGCGACGAGCCGAAGGAGGTATGTGATCATTGCGGACTGTGCAAAGAGGTCTGTTTTGGAGCAATCCAAGGTAATGATGCGTTTGACTGGACACGCTGCATTCATACCTACATGGAAGGCGATCCGATCCCCAAAGACGCGATGGCATGGCTGCCTTCGCTGTTGGGCTGCATGCGATGCCAGCAGGTCTGCCCCAAAAATCCGCAAAACGCCGAACCGATCCCGGAACAAGTTCGGGAAACGCTCGATCCGGTCCGCGTGCTATCGGGCAATCGCAGACAGGCAGGGGAACTGATCGGTACAAACCTCGCCGGACCGAACCGGCTTTTACGGCAGGCAATTGTGCTTGCGGCAAACCGCAACCGCAGGGACACTCTGCCGTATCTGATGAAGCTTCGTGAGACTGACGGCGGACGTTTTTGCAACGAGCTTGATTATGCAATTTCCCTCTTGGAAAGGAATTTACTATTCTAGGAAATTGTAGAATTAAAAAGATAAGTAAAATAGGGCGTTTTCTGAATCAAGCAACGTAATCAAAGTGTATTAAAAGTGGTTTATTCATACACTATTCATACACTGGGAAACGCCCTATTTAATCTAGATTATTCAACAATTATCTTCTCAATTTCTTGATGAAGCCACTCGATGTCCCTTTCCGTGTACACCTTTTCGGTGATATCCTTAATCGCATGACCAACTATTCGTTTGATTGCGTATTCGTCAACGTTAGCTTTTTTAGCCATTGTCACAAAGTCTTTTCGCGGATCGTGCGGACGATGATTGGGATTCAGACCCAACAGCTTTACAACACGATCAAAACGCCACCGATATCTATCTCTGGTAAAAGGGCGGTGCTTATCTGGATCAATGAACAGATATTCTGATCCTAGCTTGGATGAGGTCTCATATCTATCTTTAACAAAGCTTCTTATGGCTGTATGGATCGGAACGATTCTGTTATAGCCTGCGTCAGTCTTCATACCACCGGTGATAGTCCAATTATCAAGATCTACATCAGCTATCCTTATCTGTAAAAGCTCGTAAGGACGAAAACCGGTGAAACAATTAATGAGAATCATATCAATATAGTCGTCATCTTTGTGCTGCCAGAGTATTTTTCTTTCATTAACTGAAAACGGAATATGCTCTTTCTCTGCTTTTGCTGCTTCTTTCGATATATTTTTTGATAGATTGAATGATCTAGCATAGTTTTTATCGGTTATCTCGTTTTCAACAGCATAATCGTATAATAGATTTAGCAGGATTTTCATATTCTTTTTTGTGTTTGACGAGGCTTCTCTGCTTTTACCACCTGCCATTTTTGATGCAGTTTCTACAACTTCTCTAAGCTGTTTGATCTTTACATCACATACTTTGGAATCATATATGGGTGATAAGTATTGCCAGGCAGCAGAATGCGCTGCGACAGCCTGAGCGCTAACATCCTTATAATACTTCTGAGACCACTCATCATAGAGCATCTTAAAAGTTGTATCGCGAGAAGGATTATAACCCTCCCTGTTGTACACCATTAGTGCTTGATAGGCATCGTTGTACGTCGGGAAATAAGCTTTCGGTGATAGTAATTTGCATATCGGTTTTCCATGCTCATCAGTTCCTGTCGTTATCATAGCACGAAATGGATTTCGTAAATTACGGCCTTTGATTTCTGTAATTTGACCAAATCCATTTGGTAAACGCTTTTTACCTGAGCTCAAAGGCCGTAATTTACGAAATCAAAG
>CALFIV010000307.1 GCA_937877295.1 uncultured Clostridia bacterium | reverse complement strand
CCTCGGGGATCAAGCTGACCTGGGACGAGGTCCCGGGCGCCACGCGCTATAACGTCTGGCGCAAAGCGCCGGGCGGCGACGCATCTTGCGGACGCCGTATTTGTGCTGCTGTCGGCGGCAATCCTTGCGGGATATCTTTTTCTGGCGAATTACGGGACAGTGCGCGCATTTTTGCTGATCGCCTACGGCGCAGGCTTCGCGGCTGTATACGGTTTGTTCGGGCCGGTGTTTACGCAAATATCACAAAAATTCCGTAAATAACAGTTCCGTTTTGGAAAAAACTCTGCTATACTGTCCGTATGGAAAAAACGCCGAAGCGGAGAATCCGCACCGTACATTTCCGAATGATCCATTTTATCCTCGTGCTGATCGCGTGCGTGGTCGTATTGCTCGCTGTCCTGATTCCGCAGCGGCTGCGCATCAAATCCGCGAGAGAGGAATACAACGAGAGAATCGAGCTGCTGAATCAGACCAAGCGTACCTATTCGCAGGAGCGTACCAATCTGGAATACATGCGAACCGACGAATACAAGGTGCAGCAGGGTATGTCGAAGTACGGCTGGCACTATCCGGCCGATACGATCATTGCCGATGAAAGCAGCGTTGTGCCGAGCGAATGAACCCGCAGTTTGCCGTGATCGACGTCGGCAGCAATTCCGTCCGGCTGATGTTGGCGGTCGAAGAAAACGGACGGGCGAGAGCGTTATCCAAAACGCTTTGTTCCACACGGCTTGCAACCGGCATTGACCGGACGCATCGGCTTGCGCCGGACCGCGTGAAGGATACCGTGGAAGCGATCGAAGCCTTTCGAAAGACGGCGGACGCGCATCGGATCGGGGTGCTCGTATATGCAACCAGCGCGGTGCGCGACGCGGAAAACCGCGACGATTTTGTACGGCAGGTCAAGGACCGCACGGGACTCGACGTGCTTGTGCTGTCGGGTGAGGAAGAGGGAAACAATGCATTCCGGGCGGTGACCGGCGGGAAGGGAACGGTGTTCGACATCGGCGGCGGCAGCTTTCAGGTCGTCACCGGTACGCAATCGCAAAGCGTTCCGTGCGGCTGTGTCCGCGCAAAAGCCGTATGCGACACGGACGATCCGAAGACCCTTGAACGCGAGCTGTTCGCGTGGATCGATGCGCGGGCGGCGATTCCCGCAACCGTGCCGAATCCGGTGTACGGCGTAGGCGGCACAATCACCTGCATCGGCGCGCTGCTCGCAAAGCAGACGCGTTATGACGGCAGCCGTCTCAAAACGATCACGCTGCCGCTGCTGGACAAGCTCCTTTCCGCGCTTTGCGCCATGCCCGAAGCACAGCGGCTGCTGCATCCGCTGATGACGCAGAAGCGCGGCGATATCATTCTGCAGGGCTGCACGATTCTGCGGTATCAGATGCTCCGTACGCACACGGAGACGGTGATTCCGTCCGATCGGGACGGCATGGAGGGCATTGCGGAAGCGCTGATTTTGAATCGATAACGGAGGCAAAGATGGATCGCAAAGAAAAGGCATGGAGAATTACGGAATTCGTGTTCGGCGGGCTCAGCGCCGCGCTGCTGATCACGATCCTTGTTTTGAAGATTCTGCAGTTTGACATCACACTGTGGACGCTGCCGCTGGTTGCGGTCGTCATCCTGTTTCTGATCGCGGACGATCGCGCGCGCCGCCTGAAACACAAGCGCATCCGCGCGGAGGAAAAGCCGGAGGAGCAGACGCCTGCGCCCGAAGAAACGCTGCCGAAGGACGCGTTTGAATTCGATCAAAAATGAGCGTCGAAAAGTTCTTCGCAAATATCGATCTGCTGCGCTGTCCCGTTTGCGGGGCGGCGTTTTCGCGCTTTGAAAACGCGCTGCGCTGCAAGAGCGGTCATACGTTCGATCCTTCGCGCAAGGGCTGGCTCAATCTGATGCCAAACGCCAAGCCTTCGCGATACGATGCTGCGCTGTTTGAAGCGCGTCGGCGCGTGCTCGAGGCGGGCTTCTATGACGGCGTGATCCGCACGATTCGGGCGGCTGTGCCGAACGGCGCGGCGGTCGTGCTCGATGCCGGCTGCGGCGACGGGACATTTACAAAAGCGCTTGCAAGCGGCGTGACGCTGGGGCTCGATTCCGCCAAGGACGCGATCACGCTCGCCGCGCGCGGCGGCAATTCCATTCTGTGGACGGTGGGCGATCTCACACGGATTCCGCTGAAAGACGGCGCGGTCGACGTGATTCTCAATCTGTTTTCGCCCGCGCACTATGCCGAGTTTCGCCGCGTATTGAAGCAGGACGGGCTGCTTCTGAAGCTCGTTCCCCGGTCCGGCTATCTTGCCGAGATCCGCGCGCTGATCGGGCAGAGCGCCTATTCCAACGAAGCGGTCGTTTCGCATCTTGCGGAGCAGTTTCATCTGATCGACCGCATCCGCGTCACCGAGCCCTTTGCGCTTACCGAAGCGCAATCACGCGATTTTCTCGCCATGACGCCGCTGACCTTTGACGTCGAGACCGACGCGCTCGACGCATCGGCGCTCAAATCGATTACGATCGATGTGGAACTTCTGATCGCAAGGGCATAGGGAAGAAGCGACGCCGGGTTTGCTGTTCAAAACAAAGAGGACGGTCTCTTTTGACCGCCCTTTGCTGCTATTTGGGGTTATTGCAGCTTTTGAATGGCGCGTACCACTTCGTCGCGGGTCTCGCCGCTGACGACGCCCCACTCCTCTTTCATGAGCCGGAGCTCTTCCCGGTATGCAGCGAGCGCGCCCGCTTTATCGCCGCGGATCTCACAGATGTGTGCAATGCTCCTTGCGCTGTCGGTGAACTTCGGAGACGGTTGCAGCTCCTGTCCTCTTTGATACCATTCAATCGCTTTGTCGTATTCCTGACGCTGGGTGCAGAAGTCACCGAGCGTGGTCGCGCAGCACCATTCCGTTTCCGCCATGGATTCGAGTACGCCGATCTGGCGTTCGGCTTCCTCGGTTTCGCCTGCGGCCCGTGCGATCAGATAGCGATACATCGGTACGCGGAAGGAGCTGTCGATGCGCTCCAGCTGTTTGAGCCATGCTCTTGCTTCCGTAAGCCTGCGGTCGTCGATGAGATTGTCCAGGAGCCACATGACGGCGGGGCGATTGTCGGTGTGCATATGGCAGTAGTCGCCGAGCCACTCGATCAGCGCGTGGTGGTTGCAGACGTTCCAGTCGTGGATGCAGCTGCCCCATGCGTTGCAAAGCTCGCTGAGCGCGTCGCTGTCGCCGTTCATCTTTTCCACAGCCGCTTTGCCGTGCTCGACCGCAAGCA
>CALFIV010000306.1 GCA_937877295.1 uncultured Clostridia bacterium | reverse complement strand
ATCCGCTCAGCCGCGTGATCGCAGACGCGGCGCGCATCTTCGGAAAGCTCGGCTTCACGGTGGCGGACGGACCCGACATCGAAACGCCGTTCAACAACTTCACGGCGCTCAACACGCCGCCGCACCATCCCTCGCAGGACCGCAGCGACACGTTCTGGTTCGGCGACGACTGCCTGCTGCGTACCCAGACCTCGCCCGTGCAGATCCGGACGATGCTCGCGCGCAAGCCGCCCGTCCGCATCATCAACCCCGGCCGCTGCTACCGCCGCGACACGACGGACGCGACGCACTCGGCGAACTTCCACCAGATTGAGGGGCTCTTCGTGGACGTGAAGCCCGTCTCGCTCGCCGACCTCAAGTCGGTGCTTGCGTACTTCGCGAGGGAGATGATGGGCGACGGCGTGACGGTTCGTTTCCGCCCCCACTTCTTCCCGTTCACCGAGCCGTCGGTCGAAGTCGACTTCACCTGCCATGTCTGCAAGGGCAAGGGATGCAACGTCTGCAAGCAGTCCGGCTGGATCGAGGTCGCGGGGGCCGGCATGGTCGATCCGCGCGTCTTCGGGCACGTCGGCTACGACCCCGAGAAGGTCTCCGGCTATGCGTTCGGCTTCGGCGTCGAGCGCATCGCGATGATCAAGTACGGGATTCCCGACATCCGCTGGCTCTACGAAAACGACGTCAGGTTCCTTTCGCAGCTCGCGTAGGATTTTGCAACTGGTAACCGGGAAGGGGGTGCGACATGATGGCGATCTACCGCTGGGAGAACGGAGGTCTCAGGGAGACTTCGGACTTTGCGCCGTCCTGTTGGATCAACCTCGTCGAGCCGACAACGACCGAGCTTGAGCGCGTCCTGACGCACACCGGCGTTCCGCGCGACTTCCTCACCGACCCTCTCGACGCCGACGAACGTCCGCGTTTCGACTACGACGACGATTCGTCCATTCTCATCGTCCATGTTCCGTACGCGGTCGAGGACGACGAGGTGGTCCCCTATCGCACGGTCCCGCTCGGCATCATTCTCGTCCGCGAGACGGTCATCACCGTTTGCAGCGCGCAGACGCCCGTCACGACGGCGTTTCTCGACCAGATCCGCCGCGTCTGCCCGCCGTCCGACCGCTATCGCTTTGCGTTCCGCCTGCTCTGGCACGGCGGTGTGCTGTTCCTCCGCTATCTCCACGACATCCACCAGCGCTCGCTTGCGCTCGAGGACGAGCTTCACGAGTCGATCTCGAACGAGGTGCTCTTGAAGCTCCTCACGATCGAGAAGTCGCTCGTCTACTTCACGACGTCGCTCAAGGCCGACACGATTGCGCTTGCCCGCGCGAACACGGCGCGCCAGCTCGTGATGAGCGAAGACGACCGCGACCAGCTCGAGGACGCGATGGTTGAGTACCAGCAGGCGCTTGAGACGGCGACGATCCACGCGAACATCCTGAACGGCACTCTCGATACTTTTGCGTCGTTGATCAACAACAACTTGAACAACGTGATGAAGTATTTGACGGCGGCGACGATTCTTCTCGCCGTGCCGACGCTTGTCGCGTCGATCTACGGCATGAACATCCCGCTGCCGTTCCAGCAGCACCCGAGCGCGTTCGGCATAGTGATGGGCGTGTCGTGCGTTCTCGCCGTCCTCATCGGCGCGCTTTTCTTCGCCGTGGGGCATGTGTTTTATCTCAAGGCGCTGTTCGCCCTCGGCGGAAGGGTACTGATTGCGCTCCCCTTCTGGCTGACGGGGCTTGGGCTCTCGGCGTGGTACGCAAAGAAAAAGGAGCTGGACGCAGGGCTGATGCTGATCCCCGGAGCTGCGTATATCGCTTTGGTCGTCGGCATGGGCGCGGCGGCATGCTCGTTGTTCTGCGCGCATCCGAATATCGGGACAGCGCTTTTTGCCCTCGGCGGGATCCTCTTTTCCGCGAGTGACAACATCCTCTCGGCGCATAAGATGGGAAGCGCGAAGGAAGAGAAATATAACCGCTGGGTGCACTGCACCTACTACAGCGCACAGCTCATGATCGCGTGGAGCGTGATGTGGCTGTAACAATCATTATTCTTGGGATGTTTTTTATTTTCCTGTGCGTTCGAGCAGCAGCATGATGACGCCGAGGACGATCGGCAGAAAATAGCCGACCGTGGCGGTGGTATTATCGGTCAGGTGGTGCGTGACCACGCCGACGATCAGGCCGATCACGCCGATCAGGATGAACAGGCTGGACACGCCGAGCGAGTCGCCGAAGATCTTCGGCTTGATGATATATCCGTCGACAAACTGGAGGATCATCGTGAAGATGAGGAACGCGAGCGCGTACCAGGGCTTCACGAGGAGGAGCACGAACGCGCCGATGGCGGCGCCGATGACCGGGCCGAAGGTCGGAATGAGGTTCGCGATCGCGACGGCGAAGGAGACGAGGAATACATACGGCAGCTTCAGGACGGTCATAAAGACACCGTTGGCCGCGCCGACGATCAGACTGTCGAGGACGTTGAACACGATATAGCGGTTTAGGATGCGGTCGCAGCGGCGAAGGAATACGATCATGTCATCATACTGTCCGCTTTTCAGGATCGCACGCAGAAAGCGCTTGGCGCCGGCTTTCAGCTGACGCTTCGCCGCCAGAAGATAGGCCGACAGGACAAAGGCGATGAACCACAGGAAGATGATGGCGGTGGCAATCTTCATAGAGCCTGCCTTTTTCCAGCGCATATCCTCAAAGCCTTCCATCGGATGTGTCACGG
>CALFIV010000305.1 GCA_937877295.1 uncultured Clostridia bacterium | reverse complement strand
CAGACGCTGACCGATCGTGCCGTAACCGGCAACACCGACTCTGATTTTTGCCATATTCTTTGCTTCCTTTCCCAAACCGATCAGATTTCGTCGATCCTGACGGGGCGGTTCTCCTTGAGGGACTTCGCGCACGCCAGAGCAAGCTTGATGGAGACGAGGCCGTCTTCGATGCCGACCCACGGCTCCGTACCGTTCTGCACGCAGCCGATGAACTCGCGGATCTCGGCCTGATACGAACCCATGTAGCGTTCGAGGAAGAACCACAGCGGCTTTTCCGCCGTTACGCCGTCCACGGTCGAGAGCACGATGTTGGACTCGCTGTCGTTTGCGTTGACCACGCAGCCCTTCGAGCCGAAGACCTCGCCGCGCTGGTCGTAGCCGTAGACCGCTTTGCGTGAACCGTCGATGGTGGCAAGCGCGCCGTTACTAAGCTTCAAGGTGATCGTTGCGGTGTCCACGTCGCCCGCTTCGCCGATCGCCGGATCGATGAGGCATGCGCCCTGCGCGTACAGCTCAACGACCTCCTGCCCTGAGAGGTAGCGCACCATATCGAGATCGTGAATCATCATGTCCATGAAGATGCCGCCGGAAACCGCCGCGTACTCTGCGGGTGGGGGCTCGGGATCGCGCGAGGAAACGCGCACGTACTGCACCTCGCCGATCTTGCCTTCCTCGATCGCTTTGCGCATGGCGCGATAGTTGTGATCGTAACGGCGGTTGAATCCGACCTGATAGACCAGCTTCTTCGGGGAAGCCAGAAGCGCTGCCTTGACCTCTTCGATGCGCGCGACGCTCTGGTCGATCGGTTTTTCACAGAAGATGTGCTTGCCCGCCGCGATCGCTTCCAGAGAAAGCTGTGCGTGCAGGTTTGTCGATGCGCAGATCAGGACCGCGTCGATGCGCTCGTCCTCGAGAATCTTCCGATAGTCGGTGAAGACGCCTTCGATGCCGACGGACTTTGCCCATTCGGCGACCTGGGGCTTCATGTAGGGGTCTGCAATCGCAAGGATCTTTGCGCCCGGAACGCCGGAGAGGATGCTCTTTGCATGGACCTGTCCGATGCGGCCTGCGCCGATGATGCCAACGTTAACCATAAAATTCCTCCGTGAAAATTGAATTTTATTCCGTGTACGGCGCGCCCTTGCCCGCGACGAGCGAGTCGTAGGTGCGCTGTATCTTTGCCCAGTTCTGATCGCGATCGAGCGCGACGCCTCTGCCGACGCCGGACACGATGAGGCCGAGGCCCTTGTGTTCAAGCGTTTCGCCGAATTCACGCAAAAGCTTCGGCGCGCTGCCCGGCTCGGTGGAACGGCCGTCGAAGATGACATGTACATACACGTCCTTTACGCCCGCGTCCTTCGCCATATCGACCAGCGCCAAAGGATAGTCGATCGAGCCGTGCGAGGACTTCTTGGTAAGAAGCGCAAAGAGATGCAGCGCCGTGCCGCGCTCCCTGACGCCGTTCAGCGTGTTGAGGAAGACGGGATTTTGCGCAAAGGAGCCGTCCTTCATCGCGTTGTCCAGCCGCACGTCGTCCTGCAACACGACGC
>CALFIV010000304.1 GCA_937877295.1 uncultured Clostridia bacterium | reverse complement strand
ATGCGGAGCGGCTGGGCGTCGGCGGCGCGGCGATGACCGCGCGCGGCGCGTTCTGGCTTGCGGTGCATACGCGGCTGGAATTCTTTGACCGTGCCGAGATGATGCACGCGCTTTCGGTTTCGACGTGGCCGGTGCGCTGCGCGCCGGAGGATCTTCGGATGTACCGCTGCTACCGCATCGAAAGCGAAGAAAAAACGCTTGCCGAGGGCAAGACGGAATGGATGGTGCTGAACACCGGAACCGGCAGGCTTTTGCGGGCGAGGGACGCGGGCTTCCCGACCGATATGGATTACCGCGACGAGATCGTGTGCGCCGCGCCGTTTTCGCGCTTGGCGAACGACTTTACCGATGAGGACCTTGCCTTTTCGCGCACGGTACGCAGCTCGTATATCGACTACGGCGCGCACATGAACAACGTCGCCTATGTGCGCACGATGCTCGACACGTTCACGAGCGAGCAGCTTTGTGCGCTGCCGATCCGAAGCTTTGAGATCCGCTACGGCGAACCGTGCTATGAAGGCGAGACGATCGCCGTATACCGCAAGGAAACCGAGCAGGGCTATGGATTTGCGATCCGGAAGCCTTCCGGCAAGCTTGCCGCTTCCGCGATCCTTGCGATCAGCGAAAAATAATATGCAAAAGGGCATTCCGTTATTGACAGCGGAATGCCTTTTCGATACAATATATAAAGGAATGATATTCATTTCATCCTATATTTTGTGAAAAGAGGGGCTACCATGGAAGAAACGAAAAAGAAAGCGGCTGTGAAAGCGACCGCGGAAGAAACGAAAGCGACGCCGAAGCTGACCAAGGCCGAAGAAAAGAGCAAGGCGACGACGCTGCGCATCATCTCGATCATCCTTTGGGTGCTCGCGATCGGCTTTGAGGTGCTGGCGATCCTCACCCTTTTGAAGGCGCTGTACATTCCGGGACTTTCCCAGATGTGGTGGATGATCATCTTCATCGTGCTCGACCTCGCGTGCTGCATCGTGGCGTCGCTGCTCTGGAAGAAAGCGAGCTTCCTCGATCCGTTCAGGAAGACCAACAACAAGGTCGGCTTTGTGATCCTGAACCAGCTCGGCGTCATCATGGCAGCCATCTGCTTCCTTCCGCTCATCATCCTGCTCTTTACAAACAAGGACAAGATGGACAAAAAGTCCCGCATCATCGTGACCGTCATCGCGATTGTCGCGCTGCTGCTTGCAGGGCTTTTGGGCGCAAACTTCAATCCGATCTCCGCAGAGGAAAAGGAACAGGCCGAGCAGACGCTCACCGGCACGGTCTACTGGACGGCGTTCGGCCACAAGTATCATCTGTATGACGACTGCCACACGATCGTGAACTCCACGAAGTTTGACGGCACGGTCACCGACGCGATTGACAACGGCCGCAGCGAGGTCTGCTACTACTGCGCGAACCGTGCAGAGAAGGAAGACGGTCTCAACCTCGACGGTATCAACATCGAAGAGGGCGTGGAAGCGCTCGCCGGAGAATAAGCAATGGCGAACATGGATGTGCAATCCCTGCTGAAAGCCATGCAGGGCGGCGGTATTGCGACGCTGTCCAAGACGGCGAAGGCCGACGAATCGAAGGTTGCGGCCGTGCTTGCGGACGCTGTGCCCGTACTGGTCGGCAAGATGAGCGACAATGCCTCCACCAAGGAAGGCGCAGCGTCTCTGAACAAGGCGCTCAACGAGCATAAAACCGGCGACGTGATCGACGTCGCAAGCTTCCTATCCTCCGCGGACGGCGCGGACGGCGATAAGATCCTTTCGCATATCCTCGGTTCGGATAAGGACGCGATGACCAAAGCGCTGTCGAAAAAGAGCGGTCTCTCCTCGAGCAAGGTCGGCACGATCCTGTCGCTCGTTGCGCCGCTGCTCCTCAGCCAGCTCGGCAACAATAAGAAGGACGACAATGAATCCGCTCTGGGCGGACTTTTGGGCAGCATGCTCGGCGGCTCGTCCTCGTCCTCCGGTTCTTTGGGCAGCACGCTGCTGGGAAGTCTTCTCGGCGGCGGCAGCTCCTCCTCGTCCTCCGGCGTCGGCTCGCTCCTCGGCGCGCTCTTGGGCGGCAGCGACAAGGAAGAAGAAAAAGAAGAATCCTCCGGCATCGGCTCTTTGCTCGGCGGGCTGTTCGGCGGCAAGGAAGAAAAAGAGGAAAAGAAGGAAGACTCCTCCGTACTCGGCGGGC
>CALFIV010000303.1 GCA_937877295.1 uncultured Clostridia bacterium | reverse complement strand
GCGCGTTTGGTTCGGGACCAAAAGGCCGCTGGTTCAAATCCAGTCGCCTCGACCATGCACCGCAAGTTTCAAAAAGCTTGCGGTGTTTTTTTGATAGGAAAAGGAGCTCGAACATGCCGTCAAACAAAAAATATCTCGCTTTTATACAGGAGCAGCTGTCCGGATTGGATGGCGTTTCGTACCGTCCGATGATGGGGGAATATCTCATCTATGTACAGGGGAGGCATGTCGGAGGAATCTATGACGATCGTCTTTTGCTGAAACCGACAAAAGCGGCAAAAGAATTGCTGCCGGATGCGCCAATTGAATTACCGTATGAAGGTGCAAAGCCGATGGTTCTTGCGGATTGTATCGATGATCGTTTCTCTTTGCAATCACTTGTATGTGCGATCGCGGCGGAGATTCCCGACAGGGGAAAATGATCGGAATCAGAAAGATCGGAGTATTGCACCCCGATCTTTTATATTATTCCGCCGTGAAATAGATGATGTCCGAAATCGAACGGCCGCCTCTGAACGGTGAATTATAGATTCGATTGTCCCAGTACAGTACAGCGGATTCGCCGCCGTCCAGATTGAACGCAAGCCTGCAGCCAAGCGATTCCATCAGCGAGGAGAGTTCAGCAAGCGTCAAGCCGTCGGAGTATTTGCCTTGCCTGCCGTCGACGGTGACAAAGCAATAATGCCCCGGTTCATAGTACCCGATCACCGTGCGCGGATTGTGTACGCGGATCTGGGATTTCGGAAACGATGCGATCGCGTGTCCGTCGCTGTCCAGCAGGGAAGGACCGAACTGCCATGCCTGCCAGATATCGTCGCGCAGAGTTGCTTTTTTATATTCGTCCGACGTCATGGTTTCCATCGTACCGTCCAGATACAGGAAACAGACGTCCCAATTGCTGTACAGCTTCGTATCGTAGATTTCTCCGTTACGAATGACAAGGGAATGTGTGTGATGCCCGTAGTAGTCGCCGGTGATGGCAAAGATTGCATGTTCGCGCTGCGCCATCCGATCAACAGGCAATTCGCTCTTGCTTTTGAATCCGCTCGCAGCAGCGGTACGCAGAGAAGTAATGTCTCTCAGATAAACGTCCGCTACAAAATACGTGACGTTGTTGTTGTATGTTTTATCATCGAAATATTTCGTGACCGTGATGTGCAGCTTGTCGCTGACATACGTTTCTTCCGTGCGCTCGGTTTCTTCCGCCGGCACGAAGCCGCCGGTCGTCCAGCCGATCAGACCTTCCGGTTCGGGCGTCGGTGAAGGCGTCGGGGTCGGTGAAGGCGTCGGACTCGGCGTTGCAGTAGGAGCAGGCGTTGGAATCTCGGTCGGTGCAAGCGTGATTTCGACGACTTCCTCCGGTTCAGACGTATCCGTCACAGGCGCAGGCGTAGCAGTCGTTTCCGCTTGCATCAGGGCGCAGCCGAACAGCATGAGAATTGCTGTCAGCGTCAGAATCAGTTTTACGGTACGGTTCATTCGTGCAGACCGTCCTTTCCCGGGAAATAGAAGGAATCCGTATAGTCTTCCTTTGATAAATAAACGATGTCGGAGATGCTCCGACCGCCTTTGCTGGGGCTCGAAAAGATCTTGTCGCGCCAATAGAAGTGTGCGGAAGCGCCGCCGTCCAGATTGAATGCCCGTGTGCATCCAAGCGATTTCATCAGGGCTGCAAGCTCGCTCAGCGTCAGCCCTCTCGAATGCTTTTGCCGACCGTCAACCACAACGAACATGTAATGACCTGGCGCAACATAGCCGATGCAGCTTCGCGGGTTTTGTACTGCAATGTTCACGGACGCGAAGGAACTCCGCACCTCGCCGTCGTTCTCCAGCAGCAAAGGACCGAACTGCCATGCCTGCCACACGTCCATCTGCAGAATGTCGCTCAGAGCGATCTTTCCCGCACGGAACGTTTCCATTGTTCCGTCGCGCAGCAGCAGACAGGTATCCATATCCTTTCGCAGGCTTTCTCTGTAGACGACGCCGTTGCGAATGACGAGAGAACCTTTCTGAACGCCGCAGTAATCACCCGAAATAGCAAGCAGCGCGTTCACTCGCTTTGCGGTTTTCGGCACACTGCCGCGACCGGGATGACTGAAATCGCCGCTATAGCTTTCGGTCTTGATCTGTGTCACATCGCGCACATAGATATCCGCAACATAATACATAACGCGCCGTGGGTAGGTTTTTGTATCGATCACCGTTCGCACGTTCACCGACAAACCGGGACTGCGATAGGAATCGTCCGTTCGGCGCAGAATGCCGTCCATCCAGAATTGATCTGCATCATCGACAAACTGCCATGCAGGCGTCGGTTTCTCATCGGCAGGGATCGGCGTTGCCGTCGCAGCGGCTTTCGTCGCATGCGGTGTTGCAAAAGCCAAAGAGGAAGGGGATACTGTCGGCACAGGAGTCGATGCGGGTTGTTTGGGTTCATGCGCAGTGTTCAGGTGTAAAATATACCCAATGATTGCGCTCAGCGCAAGCAGCAGTGTGATCAGTAGAATCCATGGCAGAACAGCAGTCTTCTTGAATGCAATCATAGCCAAAGTATATGCAGCGCGGATGCGGACCATGCGACGCCGTCACAGCGCAAAAATGCGGGCAAAAGTCCGAGCGCTTCAAGAATCATTTTTATGCCTATCAGGATCAGTACGATTCCGCCGATCATGGTTGCCAGACGGTGATAGCGCAGCCCGAATCGGTTTCCGATCCATACGCCGAACAGTGACAGAATGAACGTGGTGCAGCCGATCATTGTGACGGCAAACAGAATGCTGATGCCGCCGTGCAGCCAGACAATGCCTTCTTGCATGGAAAAGCTGACGCCGACCGCAAACGCGTCGATGCTGGTGGCGACGGCAAGCAGCGTCAGCCTGCCGAGCGATGCCAGTTCCGATTCAACGGCGTCCTGCTTGTCACGAATGCCGTCGATCAGCATTTTTCCTCCGATTATTATCAGCAGTGCGCATGCGATCCAAGGGCCGATCGTTACAAACGACGCGAAGGTCGAGCCGAGCGCAAACCCGATAAGCGGCATCAAAAGCTGAAATCCGCCGAAAAAGAGCGCAATGCGCAGCACACCGGAAGGCTGCAGCTTTTTCATCGAAACGCCTTGGCACATGGCAACCGCGAGCGCGTCCATGGAAAGGCCGACGCCGATGAAGAAAATATCGGAAATGGACATAACTGCCTCCAATCATAAAAGACGCATGATATTATAGCAAAGAAGCGTTCGTTCTGCAACGATTCCGGTACAATTTTTACATTTCGGGCTGCGCAAAAAACTTTACAGACGTCGAATGTCGGGATATACTGGTGCAGAAAGGTTGGTATTCTATGAAACGCATTTTGGGGAGTATTCGCCGTGCGGATGAGAAGTTCCGCATGATTGAAGACGGCGACAAGATCTGCATCGGGGTATCCGGCGGCAAGGATTCCTTGCTGATGATGCAGGCAATGAAGCTGTATCAGCGCTTTTCTCACACAAAGTTTGACGTCATTGCCGTCATGCTTGATCTCGGGCTCAAATATCAGAACACCGCGCCGATCCGCGCGTATGCGGATCGGATCGGCATT
Source organism: uncultured Clostridia bacterium (assembly GCA_937877295.1). The sequence goes on along the minus strand of CALFIV010000303.1, from coordinate 2,034 downwards.
TCGTTTGAGGTTATACCCACTGAGATTGGAAAGGTCGTGTTTGAGTATCGGGCGGAACGTTCGCCGTGCGCACTGTGCGCAAAACTGCGGCGTGGCGCGTTGAACAATGCTGCGAAGCAGCGCGGATGCAACAAGGTCGCACTCGGACATAACCGTGAGGATGTGCTGGAAACGCTTTTGATGTCGATGCTCTATGAGGGCCGCATGAATACATTTGCGCCGATCACATATCTGTCGAGGAGCGATATCACAGTCATTCGGCCGATGATCTATGTGCCGGAAAAGTACTGTCTGTCTGTCGCGAAGCAGCTTGAACTGCCGGTTCTGCCGGCGAACTGCGACGTCGCCGGACATACCAAGCGCGAAGAGGCGAAGAATCTGATCAAGTATCTCTGCACGATTGTGCCGGACGCAGACGTCAAAATGATGCATGCGATCACCAATACCGAAAAGTACGGGCTCTGGGATCGCATGCGGATCAAACAATCTCGCGGAGAAACAGACGGCGAAGCTTAATCTGTTTACGCAAGCAAACGCAGCAGCTTGTCCCTGAGATCGTCCCGGTTGTCCTCGCTGATCGAAAAGACCGCCGCGCGCGGATGCGAGCGCACCGCATCTAAAAATGCCGTTTGTTTATCGCGAACCGCGCAGATGCAAAATGGCGCAGTGTCGAGCGTGTGCAGCACCGACGCGGTAAAACGTGCGGCTGCGCTCTCCATAAAACCGAGCTCGTCAAAGACGATCACGCCGTCCTGCGGAAAAAGCATCCGTTCGGCAAAGCGGTCGAACGCCTGCGGAAACGCCTTGCTGCCGCCTGCACCGCACAGACCGATTCTGTTCTCATCCGAATACCGGCGCGTCTCACCGTACAGATGAATGTATACGGGGCGCATGCCGGTTTCATCCGCGGCTTCCTTTTTTGTAATCACGCCGTATTTCGGCAGCGGAATCGCTTCCAAGAGCGTGCGGATGAGCGTAGATTTTCCGACTCCGTTTCGTCCGACAATGATGATGTGCTGCATAGATTGCCTCCGTTTCTGCATGCAGTATACCGTATCCGAACACTTTGTTCAAGAGAAACGAAAGGAGCAGCACATGAATCATCACTTTCAATGGGATCGCGAACGCATCCGATTCTTTTGTGACGCTGCGCAAAACAGCGCATTCCATCGGACGCTCGCAGCGCTTCTTGCAGCGGAAATCGAACAGAACGATCGCGTGCTCGACGCCGGATGCGGGCTTGGATATCTTTCCGAAGCGCTGTTGCCCTATTGCAAAACCGTGACCGCCGTGGACTGTGATCCGCTGGCAATAGAAGCGCTGCAAGAACGCACGCATGGCAATACGTGCTTGCGTGCAATCTGCGCGGACGTCCATACCCTGCAAACAACATTCGACGTTGTCGTCTGCTGTTATTTCGGTTCGACGCAGGAAGCGCTTCGGCTGCTGAAGCGTACGCACGCGCATAAGCTGCTCCTGATCAAACGAAAGCTGCCGGCGCACCGATTCCGTACGGATCTGCCGGAACACGAACGGACGGCGCTTGCGGCGTCGCGCATCCTCGATGAAAGCGGCTGTTCCTATCAAAGCTTTGATGCGTCGATCACATTCGATCAGCCGTTTCGTTCGCTTTCCGATGCTGCGAGATTCTTTTCGCTCTATCGCGGCGAAGCGGTATCGGAAGAAGCAGCAAGGCATCTTTGCGAAGAAACAGGCGACGCGGTTTTTCCGTATCGCCTGCCTGTGACAAATGATATGCGCATTTTTACGGTCCTGTCATGAACCTCGCTGCAGCGCAACGGTCACGGTTTGGGGAATGGCTTCCGGATCGGATAGAATGCGCAAGGCGTACGAACCGAGCCGCTTGGAATAGGATTCGCCCTTTTGAACCGTCTTTGCACATTGCTTTACGACCGTTTCACTGTCGTCGATCCCGCGGTGAAATACCGGCATCACAAGATCAAACAGCTCGCGCAGCGCTTCGGCTGTTTTCCGGTTTTCCGCACGCAGCGCGTCATAGACTGCGCCTTCCTC
>CALFIV010000302.1 GCA_937877295.1 uncultured Clostridia bacterium | reverse complement strand
ACATAGAGCTCGCCTCCAAGCGTCAGAACCTGGTATTCGCTGCCGTCAATCTGTGTAATCACGCCTATGGCCAGATGTGTCCCATCCCGGGTACATTTAAGGTATACCGTCTCTCCGCTGTGGATCAGAGTCATCTCCGCGCTTTGATAGGCTTTTTCCGCAGAGCAGTAAACTGTATATGTCTCCAGCGGCATAACCTCAATCAGCGTGCCGCTGACGCTGTCGCCCTCCCGGGCGGAGATCAGGATCGCGTCGGCGGGCTCGGTCGGCGCAGCCGTTTCCTGCGGTACGTCGACGTGACCGATCGGCGTCAGATCGTCGGTCTTGTCATGGCCCGCACGGCCGACCGAATCGTCCGAGGACTGTTTGCCGTCGGTCGTTTCGAGCTTGCCGTTGTTCTGCGCGCGGATGGTTTCGACGACAGCGCCGCTCTCGTCGACCGTTTCGCCATAGTCCGCAATTGCCGCTGCCGGGAACAGTTGCAGGATCATAATGATCGAGATTACGATTGCCCAGAAGCGTCTGCCGAACAGTTTGCCAGTCAGCTTTGTCATGTGTGTGTTCCTCCGTATACAATGTCGATATTAACGATACGTCCTGTTTTCTGCGTGCGAAGCCGCACGCGCGCACAAGCCCCACGCGCCCTCCCGATTGCCGTTTTGCACATGGGGAGAGCAGTCTATGGGTACGCTATAATACAGTGTAAAGTATAGTCCTATCCGTCAAGAAATGCAAGCGAAAAGCCGTTAATGTTCATAATATTTTTTCATTTCTCTCGCCGGCTTTTGGTACATATGGAACGATATGGGTGCATATTCGGGACAGGCGGCAAAAAAAGAAAAGCTCCCGAAGGAGCTTGCTCAAATCAAGTCTTATTCGTCGTCGCGGAAGACGATATTGCCGGGCTCTGCCGAATCGAGGATGGCGAGCGAATGCAGGTTGACGCCCATGCTGCGCAGGCGGTCGCCGCCGCCCTGGAAGCCCTTTTCGATGGCGCAGCCGATGCCCACGAGCTCCGCCTCCGCCTGCTTGACGATGTCGCAAAGACCGCGCAGCGCTTCTCCGCGTGCAAGGAAGTCGTCCACGACGAGCACGCGCGAGCCCTTGGGAATCCAGTCCTTTGCGACAAGCAGCGTGACCTTCTTTTTGTAGGTGTAGGAAAAGATCTCACTGGTGAACAGACCGCCTTCGATGTTGTCGCTCTTGGCCTTCTTGGCGTAGACCATCGGCTTGCCGTAACGCAGCGCGCAGATCGCCGTCAGCGCAATGCCGCTTGCTTCTGCGGTGAGCAGCAGATCGATGTTGTCAATGTCGAAAAACTTTGCGAATTCGTCCGCGATGCGCGACATCAGCCCGCAGTCCACACGATGGTTCAAAAAGCCGTCGACCTTGATGATGTCGCCGGGCAGCACTTTGCCTTCCGTTAAGATGCGTTCTTTGAGTTCCTGCATAATCTCCCTCCGAAAAAAATTGCAGCAATCGCTTGCTGCCAATACTGCAAATACACACACGGTATGCGTGTATCTGATCCCAATAGTCGCGGCTGTGGCGCTGCGGTAGAAACGTTCGGGCCGTTTATCCGAACCTATATTGGCGTGCGTCGTATGAATTTTCCCCATTATACGCGAACCGTACGAAAAAAGCAAGAGGAAAACGGACATTCGCGAAAATATAAAACTTCCTGAAACCGTGTGCGAAACAACGGCCTTGACTTTTGGACGGCGAAGTGCTACAATGCGCAAAACCTATTATATATAAAAGGAAGGAGTTCCGTTCAAATTGAGCAGAGCCGAAGCAGCAGAGGTCTTTCGCGCCGCCCACAAGCGCGCATTGAAAACCTACCGGGAAGACGTGGAGCACGGGCGTTATCCGTACCCCAGGGTGTTGGACGACATTCTGGACGGACGGGCGATTGCCGGACGTATTGAGCTTGGCATCTGCACCGTGCCGATCGAGCTGGTCGCCGGTACGGAAAACGACGGCCGGCGTACCGCATTTTCATCCGATTTCATGCCTCTGCTGGACGCCGATACCGAATTCGGTGCGAAGTGGATCACGCTGTGCGAGGCGCATCTCGGCGAGGGTATCCGCGATCCGATCCGCTGCTATGAGTATTACGGTAAATTGTATGTGCGCGAAGGCAACAAGCGGCTTTCGGTGCTGCGCGCCTTTGACGCGCCGACCGTGACGGCCTCGGTGCTGCGCATCGTCCCTGCCTATTCGGACGATCCTGAGACGCGGCTGTATTACGAATTTCTGGAATTCTATCATCTGAGCCGCATGTACAGCTTTGCGTTCACGAAGCCCGGCCGGTATCGCAAGCTGATCGCTGCGCTGGGGTATGAACCCGACGCGGTCTGGACCGACGGGCAGCGCACGCGCGTGCGCTCCGCCTATACACGGTTCTGTGACGCTGCGAAGCACATTCCGCTGCCGGACGGCGTCGGCCTGTCCGACGCGTTTCTCGCGTGGCTGTCGGCATACACGATCGACGATCTCAAGACGATGTCGGAGGAACAGCTTCGCGCTTCGCTGAAGACCAACGCGATCGACCTCGACGCAGACGTCACCGTCGCCACCGAAGAGCCGCCCGCGGGCAAGCGCGTGCTGTCGCGCATCTACGATGCGATGTTCCTGCCGACGCATATCAAAGCGGCGTTCATCCATGAATATGCGCCGGAAAACTCGGCTTGGATTCGCGCGCATGAAGCCGGACGGCAGTTTGCCGAGGAAGCGCTTTCCGACAGGGTCACGACGCAGGCATATATTACAAATGAAGAAACAACCGCGGACGCGTGCTTCGAACAGGCGGTACAGGACGGCGCGCAGGTCATCTTTGCGACCACCGCATCGTTGATTGCAAGCTGCCGCAGAGCGGCCGCCGCCCATCCGAACGTCAAGATCCTGAACTGCTCGGTCGCCATGCCCTACCCCGGTATGCGCACCTATTACAGCCGCATCTATGAAAGCAAGTTCCTCACCGGCGTCGTGGCAGGCGCGTGTTCGCACAGCGACCGCATCGGTTACGTCGCGGCTGCGCCGACCTTCGGCGTACCGGCGGGCATCAACGCGTTTGCGCTCGGCGCGCGTCTGGTCAATCCGCGCGCAGTGGTCAAGCTGCGCTGGTCCTGCGTGGAAAGCGATCCGTTTGCCGCGCTGCAGAACGACGGCGTGGACGTCATCTCCAACCACGAGCTGTTTGCGCCCGAGAAGCCGCAGCCGCCGTTCGGTCTTATTCGCATCCTGAACGACGGAACAATCGAGCCGCTTGCCGCGCCATACTGGAACTGGGGCGCGTTTTACCAAAAGCTTTTGAACGATATCCTGACCGGCCGCTGGGAGGATGAACGCGCAAACGGAAACCATTCCGCGGTCAACTATTGGTGGGGACTCAAGAGCGGCGTCATCGGGATCACCTACGGCGAGAAGCTGCCCGAGGGGGTCAGGACACTGACCAGCGCTTTGAAGCAATCGATCGTCGAAGGACGGCTCGACCCGTTCCGCCGCGTGATGTCCGATCAGGAGGGCATCGTGCGAAACGACGGCGAACGCTGGCTTACGCCCGAGGAGATTCTGCACATGGACTGGCTGTCGGACACCGTGGAGGGCGAGATTCCGGCGTTTTCATCGATTCTGCCGATGGCGCAGGGCCTTGTGCGGCTGCTCGGCGTCTACCGCGACCGGATTCCGCCGGTCAAGGACGGGCCGATCCTATGAAGCTCCTGCTGCTGTCCGACAAACCGAACCCTGTCTTTTGGGACTTTTATCGACCGGGGCGGCTCGATTCGTATGATCTGATCCTCTCCGCAGGGGATCTTGATCCCGAATACCTGACGTTTCTGGTGACGATGTCGCATGCGCCGGTGCTGTATATCCACGGCAATCATGACGCATCCTACGACGCTCGACCGCCGGAGGGATGCGAATGCATCGACGACCGGCTGATTCAATACCGCGGACTGCGCATTGTCGGTCTCGGCGGAAGCGCTCTGTACAACAACGGACCGTATCAATACACCGAGCGGCAGATGCGGCAGCGTATCCGCCGTCTCAACGGGAAGGTTCGCCGTGCAAAAGGGGTCGACCTCGTCCTGACACACGCCGCGCCGCACGGATACTGCGACGATTCCGACTACGCGCACCGTGGATTTGAAGCGTTTCTGCCGATGCTGGACCGCTGGAATCCGAAGGCGCTGGTCCACGGACATATCCATCTGATGTACGGCATTCCCCGTGAGCAGCGCTACCGGGAAACACGCATTCTGAACGCATACGAATCTGTGGAGCTGGACATGGATGTTCACATTTGAAGCCCCCTGCCGGGGCTTTTTTATATCCCGTTTTCTTGACACTGTATGTGCGTTCGGTGTATCATAAGAAAGAAATATACGATCGAAACGGAGCGAATCATGACGGATCAGTTTTCCAGAACGAGATTGCTGCTGACCGATGCGGGCATCCGGCGGCTGAAAGCTGCGCGCGTCGCGGTATTCGGGCTCGGCGGCGTCGGGAGCTATGTGGTCGAAGCGCTGGCGCGCAGCGGCGTGGGCACGCTGGATTTGATCGACAACGACCGCATTTCGCTGACGAATCTGAACCGTCTGCTCTATGCGACGCATGAGAACATCGGACGTCTGAAGATTGAAGTCGTGACGGAACGCATCCGTGCGATCTGTCCCGAAACGGTCGTACACGGGCATGTATGCTTTTATACGCCGGAGACCGCGGAGGCATTCGACTTCTCGCAGTACGATTATGTGGCGGATGCGATCGACACGGTTGCGGGCAAGCTGCAGCTTGCGGAATCGGCGCATACGGCGGGCGTGCCGATCATCAGCTCGATGGGCGCGGGCAACAAGCTCGACCCCT
>CALFIV010000301.1 GCA_937877295.1 uncultured Clostridia bacterium | reverse complement strand
GCAAGCTGGGCAGGGACGCTTACGCCATGACCATCACGCTGCTGACCGACTCCAACGGCAACAAGATGGGCAAGACCGCGGGCAACGCCGTCTGGCTCGATCCGAACAAGACCTCGCCGTTTGAGTTCTATCAGTACTGGCGCAACGTCGACGACGCGGACGTGATGAAATGCATCCGCATGCTGACCTTCATTCCGATCGAGGAGATCGAAGAGATCGAGCATTGGGACGCAAGCCGCATCAACGAGAAGAAGGAGCTTCTGGCGTTCGAGCTGACCCGCCTGGTGCACGGCGAGGAAGAAGCCGAGAAGGCGCAGAATGCGGCGCGCGCGCTGTTTTCCGGCAGCGGCGACAATGCGAATATGCCGCAGACGACCGTTCCCGCAGGCGCTCTGACGGACGGCAAAATCAACATCGTCGACATGCTGCTTCTGGGCGGCATCGAAAAGTCCAAGGGCAAGATCCGGACGCTGATTGAGCAGGGCTCGATCCAGCTCGACGGCGCACGCGTCGGCGACACATGGATGAACATCACCGAGGCGCAGCTTTCAGACGGCGTCAAGATCCGCAAGGGCAAGAAGACTTATATGCGCTTCACGCTCTGATCCGAAAAGAACAAACAAGCCGTTCGGATTCTCTTTCGAGTTTCCGAACGGCTTTTTGCATTACTGTTTCAGATTCTGCGAGGCAATCGCTGCCGCGTCTGTCAATGCTGCCGCAGCCATGGCGGGATCGCGGTTGATCGCGGCATGCTGCGCGCTTTGCAGCGTCCCGAGATCGGTGACGATCAGCGTGTCGAACGCAATTGACACAAACTCCAATCCGTAGCTTAAGAGAAGCGTTTCCGCGCTTTTTGCAATCACGGCGTCACCGAGCGCTTTGGTATGCAGCGGAAGCTCGTACGGGCGAATGCCTCCGTCCGTCAGTTCGGCAAGCGCTTCGGGAAGAACGGAAAGCAGCAGCATCGTCACAAAGAGGTTGAGATCGTGGCGGGTGTAGTTGTCCTTCATGTTCCCCATGACATTGCGATACAGCCGCACAGGGTCCTTGACGCGATAGGAATAGACGCCGCCCGCCTGTACACAAAGGTCGAGGTCCGCGCCGAGCTTCGCATCCCTGACGCACAGCGGAATCGGCGCGGGCGTATCAAAGCGGACGCCCGTGCATTCCTTGGTATTTACATAATAGATGCGATGAACGATCGGCTGCACGCCGCCGAAGCCGACGCGCGTCCAGACATCCTTCACAAATCCGCCGATGCCGCCCGGGCGATTCGCATCTTCAAAGAGATGCTCGCCGGGCTCTGAACAGACGTCGATTACCTTGCCCCGTGAAACGACGATCGCGGACTGTCCGTCGGCGATCGAGAGGATTGATCCGTTGGTGATGATGTGATCGTCCGGGTTCGTGTTCGTACTGCGTTCGCCGGTGCGCTTTTTGCCGCATGCCATCAGCGTTTCGCTGCTCATGGACTCGCAATAGAAGAATTCCCGCCATTGCTCCTGCAGAACCGAATCCGCAGAGGTCAAAATCGCTCGAACGATCCCCATGGTTACGCCTTCTTTTGCTGCTTGCACCAGGTGTTCATCACCCAGCTGACCGGCAGAAGCTTGACCAGCCGCACCTGCATGCGAACCGGGAAACCGAGAATCGACACCGACCTGCGCTTTTTGAGATCCTTCATGGCACGCTCCACAACCTGCTCCGCCGTGTACCAGCGATCGTAATAGGTGATCGTGTCGTCATGCACCGCGCGGTCCATGAATTCGGTTTTGATCCAGCCCGGGCAAACGCACAGCACATGTATGCCGCGGGTTTTCAGCTCGCGCCCCAAAGCGCGGCTGAAGCTCAATACGTATGCCTTGCTCGCTGCGTAGACCGCCATGTACGGCACGGGCTGCCAGCTCGAATTCGAACCGAGGTTGACGATCTCGCCGCCCGCCTTGATGTACGGAAGCGAAAGGGAACACATCGCCGTCAGCGCACGGTCGTTGAGGTCCACAATGCCGAGCTGGTTTTCGGGATCGCCTTCGGAAAACGTACAGAACACACCGTAGCCCGCGGCGTTGATGAGGATTTGAATCTCCGGCTGTTCGGCAGCGAGAAGCTCGCGATAGGCATTGAGGCTTTCGGGTGCGGACAAGTCCCAATCCAGCGCGCGGATCGGCGTCCTGCATTCGCCCGCAAGCGCCAGAAGCCGTTCCTTTCTGCGTGCGATCAACCAGATCTCGTCGAGCGCATACGCGCGGTCGACCGCCTTTGCAAATTCTCTGCCCATACCGGACGACGCTCCGGTGATGACTGCGATCCTCATATCGTTCTCCTTGTGTTGTGATAATTTATTATAACAAAGTCTCCGCCGCTTTACAATTCCCGAATTACGCATTACAATGGGAGAAAATGACGGAGGAATTTATGAACATTACGGTATATCTCGGCGCGACGCCCGGCAACGATCCGGTCTTGACGGATGCGGTACGCGAACTCGGCGCATGGATCGGCAGTCACGGGCACACACTCGTCTACGGCGGATCCAAATGCGGCCTGATGGGCGAGCTTGCTCAGAGCGTGCTCAAAACCGGCGGCCGCGTGATCGGCGTTGAACCGCAGTTCTTTGTCGATGCGGGCTTTGTGTACGACGCGATCGACGAGCTGATCGTCACAAAGGATATGAGCGAGCGCAAGGCAAAGATGATCGAGCTGGGCGACGCTTTTATCGCGTTCCCCGGCGGCACCGGCACGCTCGAGGAGATCGCCGAGATCATGAGTAAGGTCGCTTTGGGTCACCTCGACGCGCCGTGCATCCTCTATGATCTCAACGGCTACTATACGGGCATGCGCATCCTGCTTCAAGAGATGCTCGAAAAGGAGCTCTGCACGCCCGAAAAGCAGCGCGGCATCCGCTTTGCAAAAAACCTCGAAGAGATCGTTTCCATTCTGAACGCATAAAAACAGAGGGTACTCGCGCACCCTCCGAGCGTGTCAAAAAACCTTTTGACACGCTGCCAGACTGCCGTAAAGGGAGGCAGAAGGTTCTATTTGTCAAGGGGCTTTTAGACTTTTTGAATTTCTATAGTCAACTGCTAAAAACAAACCGTAAATAAACGAATAGTGCTGTAGAGAATTAAAGCAATCCTATGGCGGGGATTCGGAACACAACAAACAGTCAGGCGCTGATAGACACCTAACTGTTGTTTGATTCCTTTTGCAAAGTGATTGATCGTTTCGTAGTAATTCAACAAATCACGCTTCGGTTGAGTTATCGGTAGGATTCTTGTTTGTTTCCGTCGACGACTCACCCTGTGGCGGTTCTCCCATAGGAGGCTTACCCTTTGGCGGCTCGCCTTGCAGGGGGCTTCCCATCGAGGGATTGCCTTTCGGCGGTTCCCCCTGTGGTGGTCTGCCTTGCGGTGGCTGTGGACGTTGCTCCTTGGATTCCGTTCCCATCGTTTCCTGATCGGTTGTCGCATCTTCCGTTACTTCCCAAAACAGTTTTTTCTTCAGCTTATCGAACATACTGTATCTTCTTTCCGATAGGAATCCCCATCTATTATTAAGGTAATAGAGCAAACTTAGTCTAACTCTAAATAAGTCCGGTTTTAATGATTTTAAAAAGCGGAAATGCCCAGGCAGCAATTTTCCAGAAATAGTTAAAGTTCTTCTAAGGTTAAACCGATATAGTGTATAGGTAAAATAATAGATTTATTGCTGACAGATTATTGCTTCGCAATCCTGTTATTACTGAAATTGGGAGGATTTGCAATGGTGCGAACCAACGAAGAGCTATACGGAAATGATATCGCTGTGATGCAGGAATATATGCATGTGCTTGCGGAAAGAATCAAGACATATTCCGTACAGATGGAGCAGAGAACCGGTATGAACCCAGTCGAGCACCTCAAATGCCGTATCAAATCCGAGGACAGTATGCGAGAAAAATGTCGGCGTCTTGGTTTACCGGAGACAAAAGAGAGCGCATTGCACGAAATTACGGACGCAATCGGTTTACGCGTTATCTGTCCGTTTTTAGATGATGTATACCGTATGCGCAACTATATTGCCGGGCTTGACGGGATAGCAGTAATCCGGGAAAAGGACTATATTCGTAATGTAAAGCCAAATGGGTATCGCAGCTATCATATGATTCTGTATAACGGAGAATATTATGCTGAAGTACAGATCAGAACCATATCCATGGATACGTGGGCAGCTCTTGAGCATCAGATACGATATAAGAAATTGCTTCCTCAAAACGAGAAGCTGCTGATGAATGAGCTGAAACGTTGCGCTGACGAGCTTGCATCCACGGATATGACACTGCAAACGATATACAGTATGCTGCAGGGAGAGGAGATGAATGGATGAAAATCCTTTTTGTAGAAGATTCAATTGAATTAAACCGTGCGGTCTGTTATTTGCTGCGACGCGCTGAGTATGAAGTGACTTCTGCATTTGACGGCGCGGAAGCACTGGAATGCCTGCGGCATGACAGTTATGACTGTATTGTCATGGATATTATGATGCCACATGTAGACGGGATTGCCGCCTTAAAAGCGCTGAGAGAGCGGCATATCGAAACGCCTGTTCTGTTGCTGACGGCAAAATCCGAAACCGAAGATAAAATTATTGGTCTTGATTCTGGCGCAGACGATTATCTGTCGAAGCCGTTTGACTATAAGGAGCTGCTAGCACGTATTCGTGCGTTGGCGCGAAGGGCTTCCGCGCCGAATTATCAAGAATTACATGTCGCAAACGTCATACTTGATCCCGCTCTTTTTTCTGTTACTGCACGAAGCACCCTTTATTTGTCTAACAAAGAATTTTTACTGCTGTACGCGTTTATGTCTCAGCTTGGGCGCCCCCTGTCGGCCGAAAAATTGCTTTTCGATATCTGGAACAATGAACCGTCCGCGCAAATGGATACTCTGCGACTATATATTGCATATCTGATGAGAAAACTGTCTGTGATCGGGGCGGAACTAATCATCACCGAGCCCGTATCGGATCACTTTTGCCTGCATACATTATCGGCTTGATGCGACGGTTGCCTCTTCAGCCGCAAGGCTTGTCGGAGGCATTGCAAAAAATCATCTTTTTTGAAACCGAAAGGAGAACAAGAATGGCAAAATCCAAACGCAACAAGCGCGGGCGCAAGGTACTCGTTACGGTACTGATCATCCTTGCCGTGCTGATTGTCGCTGGAGCAATCACGGTAAAAATTTTACGGGAACGGGTGTCAGAGACATACGGGCAAAAGAACACAACCGAGATTCAAACCGCAATCGTAACGCGCGGAAGCATCAGCACAACAATCTCCGGCAGCGGCGTGCTGTCACAGCAGGACGCAACTGCCGTTTGCGTACCGAGCGGCGTTGCGGTGCAGGCAATCCGCTTCGAGGTGGGCGATACGATTCAGGAAGGTGATCGAATTGCAAACGTGCACATGCCGTCGGTTCTGACAGCGATCAACGCATTGCAGGAAACGCTGGACGATCTGGACAGCCAGATTTCAGACGCGGCAAAGGACACGGTCGACACCTATATCCGGTCGACGGTAAAAGGTCGCGTAAAGGAGATCTACTGTATGGAAGGAGATTCTGTTTTGTCGGTCATGTATGCACATAACGCGCTCATGGTCCTGTCGTTGGACGGCTATCTTGCTTTCGATATTCCTGCCGGATCGCTTGTTGCGGGAGACACGGTGACTGCTTCACTGTCCGATGGAATCGAATATGCTGGGTTTGTTGAATCGGCAGAGGATGATATCGCAACCGTTTTAATTACGGACGATAAAACGATCGTCGGCGATTCGGCAACGGCGAAGGATACGGACGGAATCGAGCTCGGATCGGGCGTTTTGTACATTCATCAGCCACTTTCGATCACCGGATATGCGGGAACAATCAGCCGTGTCAATGCAGCGGAAAACCGAATTGTAAATGTCAAAACGATTCTTTTGACCTTGAAGGATACTGTCTTTACCGCAAACTATGAGACGCTGCTGACGCAGCGCGCCTTGCTTGAAGAAGAGTATAATGCGCTTATCCGGCTGTATAAAGTCGGCGCGATCTATGCGCCTGTATCCGGAAAAATCCAGACGCTGACAGAAACGGAGAATGCGGAAAACGAGAGTGACGAATGGACGCTTGCGGAGATCGTTCCGCAGGAAAACATGATCGTTTCCGCTGCGGTGGACGAATCGGACATCCTTGCCGTCTCAGTTGGGCAGGAGGCAAGCATCGTGATTTCATCCATCGGAGAGGATGCCTTTACCGGTGAGGTAACTGCAATTGAAAAGGCCGGCACAAGCAGTAACGGCGTGACGACCTATGCCGTCGAAGTCACATTGGATCGTACAGAAAAGATGTATCCGAATATGAACGCAACGGTTTCAATCCGGATCGAAGGCGTGGACAATGCGCTGATTGTTTCTGAAAAAGCGGTTACTAAAACGCGGGACACGGCATATGTTTATACCTCTGCGGATGAAACAACCGGCGAACTGTCCGGCATGGTTGAAGTTAAGACCGGACTGTCCGGCGGCGGATATGTGGAGATTATCAGCGGGCTGAACGAAGGCGATACCATATACTATGTTGAAGAAGATCAGAGCGATTTCTCGAATTTCATGAACAGTTTCGGCGGGAATAGCGGTAACAGACCGGATCAGGGCGATTCCGGAGGCATGCCCAACCCGGGCGGTAATTTCGACGGCAATCGGCCCTCCGAAGGCGGCAGCCGTCCTTCCGGCGGAGACAGCGGAAGCGGCAGAAAGCATGGAAACAGCGGTGATTGAGCGATGATTGTATTAAAGGATGTCTCCAAAACCTACTGCATCGGCGATGAGATCGTGAAGGCGCTGGATCGTGCGTCGCTTGAAATCAGGGCAGGGGAGTTTGTCAGCATCATCGGTCCATCGGGCAGCGGGAAATCCACGATGATGAATATCATCGGCTGTCTGGACATGGCAGACAGCGGAGAATATCTGCTTGATGGAACGCCCATTGAGGATTATACCGAAAATGAGTTGGCAAAAGTTCGCAGCCGAAAGATCGGGTTTGTCTTTCAGAGCTTCAACCTGATTCCCCAACTCACGGCGTACGAAAATGTTGAGCTGCCACTGATTTATCAGCGAGTGAAAAAGTCAGAGCGCAAACGTCGCGCAACCGAAGCGTTGGAACGGGTACAGCTTTTGAGCCGCATCCATCATCTGCCGAGCGAGCTTTCCGGCGGACAGCAGCAGCGCGTGGCGATCGCAAGGGCGATTGCGGCGCAGCCCTCTCTGATTCTTGCGGATGAACCGACGGGGAATCTCGATTCTCACACAGGGCAGGAGATCATGGACATTTTTCATGAGTTGCATGAGGCAGGAAATACCATCGTACTGATTACCCACGATCCGAATGTAGCGATGCAGGCGGACCGATCGATTCACATTCTGGATGGTCGTGTATCGGAGGTGGGCGTATGATCCAATCCGTCCGCATGGCAATCAAATCAATCTCCGGCAATAAGATGCGCGCGTTTTTAACAATGCTCGGCATCATCATCGGTGTGATGGCGCTGGTAATCCTGGTCAGTCTGGTCAACGGCGCAACGGGCAATGTGCAGGAGCGAATCGCGTCGCTTGGTTCCGATATGATGACGGTACGCATCACGGACAATAAAGGAGATCCGACCGCAATAGAAGACTTGTCCGGCTGGATGGATGAACCTGAACTCGGTTTGATTGCGCCTGCTGTCAGCGAGAGCATCACGGCAAAATACGGTGCAAACAGCACAACGATGACCGTATACGGCACGACCGCGCCGTATGCGGACATCCAAAAGCTGACGGTTCTCGTAGGGAGATTTCTGAAGACAGTCGACGTCAATAATCATTCATTCGTATGTGTACTGAACGAAACGGCGGCAACCGAGCTTTTCGGATACGCCGATTGCGTCGGTGAGGACGTCTCTCTGAATGGTTATCGGTTCTCGGTTGTCGGCGTACTTGAGGACAACGATAGCTCTTTGACAAGTCCGTTTCGAAGCGGATCACTGATTGCATACATTCCGTACACCTCGCTGATTCGCATCAGTACGACCGTGACATCTGAAATTACAACATTCTATCTTTCTGCAGCGGACGATGTCACAACGGACACCGCCAAAGCGCGCATGGAGGAGTTGCTGCTGGAACGGCTCGACAAAGACGACGATGCGTTTTCGATCTCTTCTCAGAATGCATTGGAAAGCACCATGAATTCTGTCACGTCGGTTCTTGCCGTTCTGCTCGGCGGAATTGCTGCGATTTCACTGGTTGTCGGAGGGATCGGCATCATGAACATCATGCTCGTTACCGTGACGGAACGTACACGCGAGATCGGCATTAGAAAGGCGATCGGCGCAAGCCGTAGCGTGATCCTTCTGCAGTTTTTGGTCGAAGCCGTTGTAATTTGTATGCTTGGGTGCGCAATAGGGATCTTTGGCTCCTGGGGCGTACTGCAGCTCATCACAACGGTCGTGTCCGGCATTGATCTGACTTTTAAGATGTCCGGCGATATAGTTCTGATTGCAGTTGGTTTCTGCTTCCTGATCGGGATTGTGTTCGGGTTGTATCCGGCGAACAAAGCCGCACGCATGGCGCCGATTGATGCACTGCATTACGGCGGATGAGGAGGACACTATGAAAGTAAAAAAGATTCTGTTTTCCCTATTGTTGATTCTCTTTTCTTTGACGCTTGCCATTGCTCTTGCGGTCTTTTTTCTTGTACAGGAAAGCGTGGTCATACAGAGCATTAATTCGTCGGATCGGATACAAGAAAAGGGCGGGCATACATTCCCGAACAAAGAGGGCATTCCCGATATGTCGAAAGATGCATCCGATATGATCATGCCGGAAGGTGAATTCAGTTTTTCCGCGCCGGACGGCAGTTTGCACTCGATACGACCCGAAAACGATTTCTCCGTTTCCGATGATGAAACACGGCGCCCTGACGGCAGGATCGACAATACGATCGGTGACGACGCGCAGCAACCGACGGATAAGGGTAATGCATCGTTCCTTCAATCGTTTCTTCCTGCATGGCTGTGGAGCGCTGTACTGTTTCTGCGCCAATACTGGCTGTGGTTTTTGATCGGATCGGCGGTCGCGATCGCGCTTTGCATTTTCCGTCTGATCTTTCTGACGAGAAAAAGTCGAAAGCTTATGGCAATGCAGGCGGAAAATTCAGGCGATAATTCCGTTCCGTTGCAGGGAAAAACAGCAGTATGGCCTGCGATTCTTCTTCTGATTGCCGCACTTGTCCTCGTAGCGATACTTTTTCCCGCCGATTCGACAGAATCGACCAATAATGAGGCGGTTGCAAAGGTTGAGGTGCTTTCCGGAACAGTCGAGAAGGGTGCTATAACCGAATCTCTAATCACCGCGGGATACCTTTCTGAGCAGGAAGCAGAAACGGTGACACTGCCTGCCTCGGTCGCGCTTTCCGCAGTTTGCGTGCAAAATGGTGAAACCGTTTCCGAAGGGCAGATCGTCGCTAAAGTTGACAGGACCTCCGTTATGGTTGCCATTTCGGATACGGAGGAGGCGATCGCGTCGATCGACGCACAATTACAGAAGGCGCATGATGCCGTAGGCAAAATAACGCTGACTGCCGCCGCATCCGGAACGGTAAAGCACATTTATGCAAAAGTTGGAGACGACGCCTCCGATGTGATGGCGGAATACGGCAGCCTGCTTCTTATATCGCTCGATGGGCGGATGTCTGTTGAAATCGCCACAGAGAATGTGCCTTCGATTGATGGTATTTTATATGTGACACTGCCGGACGGAACGGTCGTTCTCGGCGAAATCACCGATCTTTCAGAGGACAGCGTGATCGTTTCCATTCCCGACCGGAATTATCCGATCGGGGAAGTCGTTTCGGTTTCCGATGAGAACGGCACGTTTTGCGGCAGCGGTTCTTTGTTTGTTCACCGTCCTTTGAATGTGACGCACTATCTCGGCACAGTGACACGAATCTACCGCGAGGAAGGCACAGTCGTCGTTTCGGGGACGGTTCTCATCGGACTTTCCGATGCGTCGGATACTGCAAATTACCGTACACTTCTGGAGCGACGCGCCGAATACGAGGCAGAGCTGAAGACCCTGTTTGAATTGTATCAAAATGAAGTCATCCTCGCTCCTATAGACGGCGTCGTCTCCGGTATTTCGGAGGAGATTCCTTATCGGGAGGTTTCCGCGATGCTTGGAACCGAGCCGATGATACGGTTGCTTTCAACCTCGCCTGTCGATGCCGAGCCGTCGGACTATATGCATTATGTGGGGCAGGTAACTGACAACGTGGAAGGAACGCTTTCACTAAATATATCAGCCGGCGCTGTGACGGTCTCTGACTATACGGATGTTTCTTTCATCGCAAGTGCGGACATGAGTATGCCGGGAACCTATACGATTGCATCCTCAGTTCCGATTTATTCTTACACGGGCTCGTGGGGAACAATGCCTGCCTCATCTATCGCTGCCGGAGACCTTCTGGTCTTTGCTTTTGATGAAACCGAAGCTCTTATATGGGTCGTCTGCTATCCCAGCGCCGCTCCGACGCCTACGCCCACTCCCACCCCGACGCCGACACCCGTGCTGAATCCTTCCGAAACACCGCAGGCAAGCGCTCATCCGAGCGACGGGCATTCTACACCGTCTCCCTCCGGCGAAAGTTCTGACCCCAGCAGCGGACATGGTTCGGGCGGAAGTGTCAACATCCCCTCCGGAAAAGGCAACAGTGCCAAGGCGACAGAGGCGCCGACCTATCAAATTGCGGAGAAGACGCTGCTTTCCGTCACGCCGCAACAAACGATGATGCTTTCCGTTACCGTCGATGAGTTGGATATCCTCTCCATATCGGTTGGACAAAACACGTCCCTGTATCTGGATGCCCTTGCCGGCATACATTTTACGGGAACAGTCACAAAGATCGACCTTGAGGGCAACAACAGTGGAGGCAACACGAAATATACAGTCACGGTCACCGTTGCACGAACCGAATCTATGCTACCCGGTATGAATGGAACCGTTGCTTTTTCAGGAGAGACGCATGAGAACGCCCTGCTGATACCGATTGCCGCGCTTTATGAGACCGGTAACACGGTCGTTGTATATCGTGGATATGATCCGGAGACCGATGCGCTATTGGATCCTGTTTCTCTTATGACCGGTGTCTCTGACGAAAAGAACGCGGAGATCGTTTCGGGCCTTTCTGAGGGCGATACTTTCTTTTACCGCTATGCAGACTCTGTTTACTACACGACCGAACAATAGCGTTCCCCGGTTGTGAGTGTTTCGAAACCGGGAGATGTCGGATTTACAGATGCCTATGGATTTGGGGCTGCGGAGAAATGTCAACAGTAGAAATATTAGCATGAAGATGATTGGCCGCCACTCGCAAGAATAAATTCACTGTGTTTTACGTCCATGAGGCGTTTGCGTTGAATATGGGAAATTACCATAGATAATCAAGCAGAATGAGCGCATTCGAGCCGAAACGGGATCACCGTTCCGGCTCATAACGCTTCTTGCGCGGTTTCTGCTGATTTCCGACTCTCTCCTGCCGTAATTTCTCGCGCTGTAGCCGTTTTGCATAGTCAGAGAAAGCGTAGTGACGCGCCTGTGTGTAGTAGCGCATTTCCCGTACTGCG
>CALFIV010000300.1 GCA_937877295.1 uncultured Clostridia bacterium | reverse complement strand
TGGTGGGCAATCAGAACAGCGGCAAGACCACCCTGTTCAATCAGCTCACCGGCGCAAACCAGCATGTGGGCAACTTCCCGGGCGTGACGGTTGACCGCAAGGGCGGCGCAATCAAGGGGAAACCGGATACCGAGATCACCGACCTTCCGGGCATCTATTCGCTCTCGCCCTATTCCGACGAGGAACGCGTTTCGCGGCGGTTCATTCTCGACGAAAAGCCCACCGGCATCATCAACATCGTCGATGCGACAAACATCGAACGCAATCTCTATCTGACGCTGCAGCTCATGGAGCTGAACGTGCCGATGGTGCTTGCCCTGAACATGATGGACGAGGTGCGCGGCAACGGCGGCTCGATCCGCATCAACGAAATGGAATCGCTGCTTGGGATTCCGGTCATTCCGATCTCGGCGTCCAAAAACGAAGGTGTCGACGAGCTCGTCAGCCATGCGCTGCACATCGCGCAGTATCAGGAAAAGCCGAGCCGCACCGATTTCTGCGACAAGGACGCGAACGGGGGCGCGGTGCATCGGTGCTTACACGGCATCATGCACCTCATTGAGGACCACGCGGCAGCCGCGGGCATTCCCGTGCGCTTTGCGGCGAGCAAGCTTGTGGAGGGCGATCCGTACATCGAAGAGGCCTTGCAGCTTTCCGAAAACGAGCGCGAGATGGTGGAACACATCATCCGTCAGATGGAGGAGGAGCGCGGGCTGGACCGCGCCGCGGCCATTGCGGACATGCGGTTTTCCTTCATTGAAAAGCTTTGCGACGCGACGGTCGTCAAGCCGAAGGAGAGCCGCGAGCATGTACGCTCCAGCAAAATCGACCGCATCCTCACCGGCAAATGGACCGCGATCCCCGCGTTTATCGGCATCATGGGACTCGTGTTTTTCCTCACCTTCCACGTGATCGGGAGCAACCTGCAGGATCTGCTTGCGAAAGGCATCGACGCGCTGACCGCGATCGTCGACCATGCTTTGACTGCATGGAACGTCAACGCTGCGCTGCATTCGCTGATCATCGACGGCGTCTTTACGGGCATCGGCAGCGTGCTGAGCTTTCTGCCGATCATCCTCGTGCTGTTCTTTTTCCTGTCGATGCTTGAGGACTCCGGCTATATGGCGCGCGTCGCGTTCGTCATGGATAAGCTTCTGCGGCGCATCGGTCTCTCGGGGCGCAGCATCGTGCCGATGCTGATCGGCTTCGGCTGCACGGTGCCGGGCGTCATGGCGAGCCGCACGCTGCCCTCTGCGCGCGATCGCAAGCTGACGATCCTTCTGACGCCGTTTACGAGCTGCTCGGCAAAGCTGCCGATCTACGCATTTTTCGCCGCGGCGTTCTTCCCGAAATACGCGGCGCTGGTCATGATCGGGCTGTATGTATTCGGCATCCTCGCCGGCATACTCGTCGCGCTGCTCTCAAAGGGCACGCTGTTCAAAGGCGGGGCCGTCCCGTTTGTCATGGAGCTGCCGAACTACCGTCTGCCCGGCGCAAAGAATGTACTCAGGCTTTTGTGGGACAAGGCAAAGGACTTTCTCGAACGCGCGTTTACGATCATTCTGGTTGCGACGGTCGTGATCTGGTTTTTGCAGACGTTCGACTTCCGGCTGAACATCGTATCGAATCAGCAGGATTCGATCCTCGCCGTGATTGCGGGCGCGATCGCGCCGGTCTTCCGGCCTCTCGGCTTCGGCGACTGGCGCATGTCCACCGCGCTGATCGCGGGCTTCCTTGCCAAAGAGAGCGTCGTGTCAACGGTCAACGTGCTGTTCCCGGGCGAGGCTGCTCTGATGGGCGTGCTCTCCCCGATCGGCGCGCTGTCGTTCCTCGTCTTCTGCCTGCTGTACACGCCGTGCGTGGCGGCGGTCGCTTCGATCCGGCGTGAGCTGGGCAGAGGCTGGTCCCTGCTCGTCGTGGCGCTGCAGTGCGCGATCGCATGGATCATGGCATTTCTCGTGCACCTGATCGGTTCGGGGTTTCGGCTATGAGCCCGCTCGACTGGATCCTGCTCGGCGCAGTTCTTCTCGCAGTCGGCGTCGCGCTGTACTTTGCGCTGCGGCCCAAAAAGAGCGGCTGCTGCTCGGGCGGCTGTTCGGGAAGCTGTGCCGGCTGCACATGCGACTGCGCAAAAAAAAGAACTGACAACGATCGAAATTTGTGATATACTCGATTCAATGAAGAACAATCGGCTTCCTCTGTCACCATGAGGCAAAGCCGGAGGATCTCAGAACGAAACCGCATACCGCGTTCCGGGATTCTTCGCCTGCGGCTCAGAATGACAGTCACAGAAGCAATCTGTACGGTAGGAGGAAACGTATGGCAAAGGGCGGAACACGCACGCGCATCATCACGGGGGCGGCGATCCTCGCTGTTTTGGCGCTGTGCATTTATCTCGGTCCGGTCACGCGCATCCTCTTTTTCTATGCGCTGATCTTTTTCGGCTCGCGCGAAATGAGCGACGCGTTAAACTGCATGGGCTTCCGCTCGACGCCGTGGATTGCACGCGCGCTGTGCTTTGTGCTCTCGGCGCTGTTTCTGCTGCACGACGAGCTTGTGTTCCATCTTTCGGCGATTTCGCTGACGGTCATCGTGTCGATGGTGATCGCGCTGTTTCTGCGGGTGCGCATTGCCGATCAGATGGCGTCGTTTGCGATCTGCTTCTATCCGTGCACGCTCTTTTTGGGCTTTTGCTATCTGTCGGTGCAGCCGGACGAGATCCTCTATCCCGTTGTGTTCACCACACTGTTCGCCACGTCGTTCTGCGACGCGTTCGCATACTTTTTCGGACGTTGGTTCGGCAAGCATAAGCTCTGCCCGTCGATCAGTCCGAACAAAACGGTCGAAGGCTCTGTTTCCGGTACGGTGCTTGGCACGTTGAGCGCCGTGTTCGTCTGGCTGATCCTGAGAAACTTCATGGCGACGCCGCTCTACGTCTATGTGATCGCGTCGTTCTTCTGCACGCTCACCGGACAGCTCGGCGATCTGTGCGCGTCGATGATCAAGCGGCAGGCGGGCATCAAGGACTTTTCCAACCTGTTCCCCGGTCACGGCGGCGCGATCGACCGGCTCGACAGCTTCAGCTTTGCGATGCCGACGGCGTTCTTTATTCTCGCGCTGTTTCACGCTTTATAAGGAGACCTCCCCCATGATCCCATCCATCGTCATCAACGCGGCGCTCGTCGTCATCAATATCCTCTGTGTCATCGTCGGCGTCCGGCACATGGGCGTGAAGCTTCTGTTCCGCTATTTCACCGTGCTGTCCAACCTGCTTTGCGCCGCCGCAAGCGCCGTCGTGCTGATCGCATGGACGCAGGGCGCTCTGCCGCTGTGGGTCATTCTTCTGAAGTTTGTCGGCACGTCCGCCGTGACGGTGACGCTTCTGACCGTGTTTCTGTTTCTCGGGCCGTTCTCCGGCGAGTGGAAGCATCTGCTGTCCGGACCGGATCTCTTTCTGCATCTGTTCAATCCGCTGCTGGCGATCGTTTCGCTCGTCTTCTTTGAACACACGGACTTTGCGTTCGGCTACAGCCTGCTCGCGCTGATCCCCGTGCTCCTGTACGGCGTATGGTATCTGTATCGCGTCGTCATCCTGCCCGAAGCCCGGCGGATGGAGGACTTTTACGGCTTCAACAAGGGCGGCAGATGGTATTTTTCCGCCGCGTTCATCCTGCTGCTCGGCTTCGTCTCGGGCGTCGCGCTCTGGGCGGTGTGATGCAGGAACATTGCATATAAATATTGGAGGTATCCCTATGGATCGGACAAAACAAAGCTTTTACCGGCGCGACGGGATCATCGCGCCGTCGGACTGCGACGCGTCGTTCCGGCTCGGGATCGCGCAGC
>CALFIV010000299.1 GCA_937877295.1 uncultured Clostridia bacterium | reverse complement strand
ATCGCCGCGCTGTCGAAGCTTGCATACGCGCTGTACAGAAAACGCGGGTTTTTGACCACATGCCGGAAGAATCCGTCGCGGTCGCACGCATTGGTCAGATTGCAGCGGCCCTTGCCGGTGATGAACAGCTTTTTGCCGAGCTTTTCGTTCTGCTCAAACAGCGTGACCTTGTGTCCGTGTTCGGCCGCCTTGATCGCCGCGAGCTGTCCCGCCGCGCCGCCGCCGATGATTGCTACCTGCATGCTTCGCCTCCGAATTCTCCCGAAAGATCGACCGCGTCGAGCCGCGCGCAGTCGTATCCCATCGGCGTGACCGTGATATAGCCACGTTTCATCCACGCGACGTCGTTGTCCGCGTCCGGATCGTAGGGCATCCGCTCGCGCGGCGCCCAATAGTACGGCTTGCCGAGCGGGTCTTCGCATCTTACATAATCCTTGCGATAGCGCACCACGCCGAGACCCGTCACGCGCCAGCCCTTGATTTCGTTCTGCGGCAGATCGGGAACGTTGACGTTATAGAACATGCCGTACGGCAGCGGATGCCGCGCCGCGATTTCGACCATGCGCAGCGTTGCCCAAACCGCCGTCTCATAGTGTGTCGGCGTGCGGTGATCGATCGAGATGGCGATCGCCTGTATGCCAAAAAGCGCTGCCTCCTGCGCGCCGGCGCAAGTGCCGGAATAGAGTGTATCGCTTCCGAGGTTCGGTCCGATATTGACGCCCGAAATCACAAGCTCCGGCTGCTCGGGGACAAGATTGCCGAGCCCCAGTCTTGCGCAGTCAACCGGCGTGCCGTCCACTGCAAACGCCGCGGCGACGCCCTCGATGGCGACCGGCTTTGCCCGCAGCGGCATGTTCAGCGTCATCGACTTCGAAGCCGCGCTTCTCTGCCGATCGGGCGCAACCACATAGACCGTGTGCGACGGGCTCAGCGCGTGCCAGAGGCGCTCGATGCCGATCGCGTCGATGCCGTCGTCGTTGACCAGAAGGATTTTCATTCCATATGCCCCCAGTTTGGTGATAGTTTATTATACCAAACCGAAGCGTGCTGTGCAAGGCTTATGTGACGGAAAAAGCCCTCCCGTCCGGGAAGGCTTTGCGTTCAAGCCGGACACCCCTTCCGGCTCGTTCCTCGCCATCTCCCCTTACACAGGGGAGGCTTTTGACAGTGTTTACAGATTTTCGTTTTTCAGCGCGTCGACGGGATTGTCCTTTCGGATCTTGCTGCGCGCGTAGAGCATGGTGGCGAACACCACGATAAACACCGACAGCACAGCGATGAGCACGCTCGTCCACGGCATATAGAAGCTGCGTTCCAGCTCCTGCGCCACGACCTTGAAGATCGCAAACGTAAGTAGCGCCGAGATCGGAAGCCCGAAAAGAAGCGCGCGGAGTCCGTAGATCAGGCATTCGTAGTTCAGCATGCGCAGCATCCCGCGATCGCCCATGCCGATGGATTTCAGCATCGCGAACTCTCTGCGGCGCAGCATGATCGCCGTGCTGATCGTATTGAACACGTTCGCCGCCGCAATGAGAGAGATCAGGATAATGAACCCGTACGCGAACACGTTGACGACGTTCACGATCAAACGGCTGTTTTCGCGCTCCTCGGCGAGATCGCCGACATAGTTGACATAGAGCATGTTGTCACGCTCCGCAGCCTCGTGCAGCTTGCTGTACGTCGCCTTGTGATCGTCCGACTCGAACATCATATATGCCTGATCGGCTTCGGCGTTTGCGAGCGTGCACTTCGAGAACGGATAGACGATCAGAGCGCGGTCGCGCAACACAACGTTGAAGTTATTCCCCTTGATGATCGCGTCGAACGGGAACGTCTCGAACACGGATGCCTCGTCGACCGTCAGGGTATCTGCTGCCATAGCGGAATACAGCACGACCATATATCCGTTATCGGCATTTGCCCTGCGCAGCTGCTCTTCGACGTACTCGCTCGGATAGTAGCGCACAAAATCCTTTCCGGTCTCCGGATCGTAGCTGATGTCCTTATAGAAGCCCTCGCGTTCCGGCACATCGAGTGAGACGACGGACGCCGGCAGCTTGTCGGTGCGGAACACCTCATATTGGTAGCGCTTCTGACGGTTGTTTGCCTCTTGGATGACATCGGTGACCTCGTTCTTCAAAAGTCCGTAGGGACAGTCGGGGTCAAAATAGCGCTCCGGGTCGATATGGTTCTCTTTGCACAGCTCACGGAACGATGCGTCGTCAAGATACAGCACCGAAACGTTGACGTCCTCCCGATCGCCCTCGCGGCGATGATGCGGTGCGCTCCAATAGGAATCGGAAAGATTGTCCGAATCGGTCTGCATGCCGAACACGCCGCCGTAATAAATGAAATAATACGACGCGCGCGTGACCTCCTCCGACGCCTTGATTTCGTTGAACAGCGCATCGACCTGCGCGATCTTGACCGTGCCCACGACGTCCGCATCGTTGTCCTCCATCAGCGTTCTTACCATATCGGTGAGATAGGTGCAGAATGACGACGCGCCGATAAAGAGCACGATGCTCATAACGAGCGACAGGACCGTAATGCGGTAGCCCTTCTTGTTGCGTTTGAAGTTCTTCGCGCCCATTGCGCCTTCGAAGCCGAACAGCTTTTCGGTGAGCCTGGAGGTTCTGACCTCCCTGGGCTTTGCCTTGACGTCCGCGCTTTGCCGGATCGCGTCGATCGGCTGCAGCCGCGCCGCCCGCTTTGCGGGAACCGACGCCGAGATCAGCACGGTCACGAGGCAGCATAGCACCGCCGCAAGCAGCGCCAGCGGATGCAGCACAAGCTTCATCTCGGTATGAATGTTCGGCGCAAGCTTGATAAAGGTATCCTTGATCGCCCACAGCGTGACGCCGATACCGACGCAGCCGACGATCAGCCCGATCGGAATGCCGACCGCGCACAGCAGCAGCGCTTCATACCGCACGGACGCGCGGATCTGTTTCTTGGTCGCGCCGATCGATTTTAAAATACCGAACTGACGCGTACGCTCGGCGACCGAGATCGAGAACGCGTTGTAGATTAGCGAGATCGATCCGAACATGACAAGGATCACGAGGATCGCCGCAAACCCGAACAGAACTGCCGAAAGGTTCATGTCGCTGAACGAGCCGTACAGGCGCATGAGCTGCGTGTTCTCGCCCCAGTTTTGTGACAGCGTCTGACGGCCCATGATGCTTCTTAAAAAATACGGATGGTTGACCGTGAAAAAGACATTGTAAGAGCCGGTACCGAAGCCGCGGGTCAGCGCACGGTAGCCCTCGCCGCCGAGGATCGTGTTGAAGCCGTTGTAAACGCCGACGATCGTATAGGTATAGGGCTTGGCGTCGACGATGCGCGCGTCCTCGGCATACTCGCGCTCGGAGAGCACGCTGCCTTCCCCGTCTATGCGGCGTCCGAGCGTCATGGTGACGGTGTTGCCGACCTGAAATGCATCCAGTGCCGTCTCGTCACGGTTCGCGCCGTAGGCGTCATAGAAGCGCGAGGAAACGATCAGCTCGTGCTCGTTCTCCGGCAGGCGGCCTTCGATCAGCTTGAGCGACAGCATATCGGCAACGTGATCGTCGATCGCCTCCACAAACAAAGGCATACGCTCCGCGTCCGCGTCCTGTACCTCCCAGCCGACCATCTGCCAGACGGCGCGTTCGTCGATGAACTTGAGGTTTGCGGTTTCCCGCATCTGCGCTTCGTCCAGATCGAAATAGTAGGCATGATACCAGCCGCCGTCCTCGATCATGATGCCGCGTGTGTAGCAGAGCCCGCTGTACGCGCCTTCGATGACCGCGGTTAATAGCGCCATCGAAAGCACGATGCCGATGATCGTAACCCACGTACGCACACGGTTTTTGCCGAGCGCGCGCCGGGTGTAGGTATGCAGAATGTTCATGCGCGTTCCCCCCGGATGCGTTCGTCGCGCACGATCCTGCCGTCCTCGATCGCAATGATGCGATCCGCCTGCAGCGCGATCTGCTCGTCGTGTGTGATGACGATCAGCGTCTGACCGTACTTGCGGTTCGAAAGCTTTAAAAGCTCCACGATCTCGCGCGAGTTCTGCGAGTCGAGGTTGCCGGTCGGTTCGTCGGCCAGCACGATCTCCGGTGCGTTCATCAAAGCCCGTCCGATCGACACGCGCTGCTGCTGTCCGCCCGAAAGCTGATTGGGCAGATTGTTCTTGCGCTCCTCCAAAACGAGCAGATGCAAAAGTTCGTTGAGCCGTTCCTCGTTGACCTTGCGCCCGTCCATGCGCACGGGCAGCGTCATGTTCTCCACGACGTTCAGCACGGGGATGAGATTATAAAACTGATAGACGAGCCCCACGTGACGGCGGCGGAAGATCGCAAGCTGCTCCTCATTTTGCGCATACACGTCCTGCCCGTTCATCCAGACCTTGCCCGACGTCGGACGGTCCACGCCGCCGAGACAGTGCAAAAGCGTCGATTTGCCGCTGCCGGACGGTCCGATGATGGCTAAAAATTCGCCCTTCTCCACGGAGAACGTCACGCCGTCCAGCGCCCGTACTTCACTGTTGCCCGAACCGTAAATCTTCGTCAGTTGTTCGACCTTCAATATTTCCATCGTTGTTCCTCCTTCGGTTCTTCTGCAACCATTCTATAAAACGAAAGTGACAGTTCGGTGACTGAAATCAGTCTGTTGAAAAAATTCAACAGACTGGTCTTCTCAGCTTCCGCCTATGCATCACAGATGCACCGGGCGGCGGAAACTGCAAGGTGTCAAATCCGCCGCACATGCCGCCGGATTTGACGGATTTGTTTTCATGTTCTTCCTATGCCTGTTTCGTGCGTGCGTCTACAACACACGTCTGCTGCTTACAGGTTGAATGGATACCCTTTCTTCCGTGTTTACACAACCGATTTGTAAAAGCGGATCTCAAAGACCGCGCCGCCGCCATCGGCGTTTTTCGCCGTAACCGTGCCGCCCTGCTCCGCGATGATCTGCCGCGAGAGTGCAAGCCCGATGCCGATGCTGTCGTTCGACGCGCTGCGTCCGCGATAAAAGCGTTCGAACACGTGTCCGAGCTCGTCCGGCTCGAAGCCCGTCCCGGTGTCGCGCACCGTGATGCGCGAAAAGAGCGCCGTCTCCTCCGCCTCGACCGTGATGCTGCCGCCCGCCGGCGTGTGCTCCATTGCGTTCTTCAAAATATTCGCCACCGCCTCGGTGGTCCACGCGCGATCCGCAAGCAGCGCCGCGCCGTGCGGCTCAATCGAAAGCGTGAGTCCTTTCAGCTCCATCGGTACGCGCAGCGGTTCGACCGCCGCGTCGATCAGCTCCGAGACCGGGATCGTTTCGGGCGCAAAGCGTACGGAATCGGCGTCAAGCTTCGAGAACTTCAGCAGCGTTTCCGCGATCCAGCGGATGCGCTCGAGCTGCGTTTTGAGCTCGTGCAGATAGCGAAGCCGCTTTTCTTCGGGCAGGTCCTCCTTGGCAAGCATCGAAACGAGCAGATTCATCGAGGTCAGCGGCGTTCGCATCTGATGGAACAGATCAGCGATCGCGTCGGAAAGAAGCCGCTTGTCCTCTGAAAGGCGGTCGCTCTGCTCCTTTAATCGCACGGTCATCTTGCGAATTTCACTGGAAAGCACCGCAAGCTCGCCCTCGTCGCTTTCGGCGATCAGGATCGCGTCCTGCTCGTGCAGCACACGGTCGATGCTCTTGGACAGCGCGTCGATCGCCGCATACCGCCGCCGTCCGTGGATCAGATGCAAAGCCGTCAATCCGCATCCGAGCGCCAGCACCAGAATCCCGCAGAGCGGATGCACAAAAAAGCCGGCTGCGGCAAGAATCCCCGTCGCGGCGGCGTCGATGATGATTTCGATTTTGAGTTCCCGATTTCTGAACATATCAGTCCATGCGGTAGCCGAGCCCGCGCACCGTCTTGATCGGCCCCTCCGAGCCGTCGTCGCCTAACTTTTCCCGAAGGCGCTTGATGTAGACCGTCAGCGTGTTGTCGTTGACGAAATCGCCCGCGATGTCCCAGATGTCCTCCAAGAGCTTCGCGCGGGTCAGAAGCCGCCCGCGATTGTTCAAAAAAACGAGCAGCAGCCGGAACTCCAGCGCGGAAAGCCGGAGCTCCTCGCCGTTTTTGCATACCGTGCCGCGGTCCGGATCGACGGTGACACCGTTTCTTAAGGTCAGCACGGACTCCGCGCCGCTTCTGCGCAGCAGCACATGCACGCGCGCTATAAGCTCCCGCATGGAAAACGGCTTGCACAGATAATCATCGGC
>CALFIV010000298.1 GCA_937877295.1 uncultured Clostridia bacterium | reverse complement strand
CATGATGCCGATAAACTCGCCGAAAATCGCAGGAACGACGACGACGGCACAGTTTTTCAACGCGTGACGAATGGTTGCCTGCGCCTTCGTAAGCCCCTTGGTTCTTGCCAGAAGCATAAACTCGCTCGTCAGCACCTCGGTCAGCTCTGCGCGCGTGGTTCTTGTGAACCCTGCAATGACGCCGAACGACAAACTCAGAACAGCCGGCAGCATGCTCACGAACATATCCCAGCTCAGCCAGTCCGTACCGGCTTTCATCAGGAATGGGAACCACCCCAATTTATAGCTGAGAACGTATTGAATGACAAATGCAAATACGAAATTCGGCACCGAGATAACAATCATCGTCACCGTGGAAATCGTATAGTCGATCCATGTGTTCTTCTTTAATGCCGCCCAGATGCCCAAGCCGATTCCAAGCGGTATGCTCAAAATAATGGAATACAGATTGGTGAAAATCGTGGCGGGCATTTTGGAAAGAAAGATATCCGTAACAGGCTGTCCGAAATACAGCTTGTCACTGATGCCCCAATCAAATCTCGTAAAGATATCTTTCAAAAAGATACCAAACTGCACCATGTATGGCTTGTTATAGCCCTGCGCCTCTCTCCTTGCCTCAATAACCTTTGTATGGATATCATTCAAGGGTAACTCTGCCGGAGGAAGCATTCTGACGAGAATGAAGCACATGCACGTTATGACCAGAAGCGTAAAGAGCATGAGCACGATTCTCTTTATGACATATTTAAGCACAAAGCACCTCCAAGGGTTTTTTCATAATCCCAAAACGACTGATTTGATAAAGATGGGAATGCCGAATTCGGTTATTTTTGCGAAAAGCCCAATCGTTGCAGGGATTGGAAACCCCTGCAACGATTGAAATGTGCATCACTTTGTACAAGTGGTGTCCTTGCCTGCCCTATATTAGTAGGTCAGTTCGCCACCCTGAGCAGCAATGTACTCAGTCCATGCAGTATCATCATAGTTGTACTTGAGGTACGTGATACCGCCGCGGCCCATGATAGGATTGTACTCTTCGACAACGTAGAACACCTGCTGGCTCAGCAGAGCTGCGGAAGCGTTCTGCAGCATCGGGATGTAGTCGTACGTGGTGAGGATCTTAGCTTCGCAGGCTGCGAGGATATCAAGACGCGTCTCAACATCCGCAATACCGTCGCCGTAGTTGTACTCAACGTCGTTGACCGTAACCGTCGTGCCGTTCAACGCATCGGACCAATCCTTCAGCGTCATCGTGACTTCCTGACCGTCGATCGTGAGGGTCATATCGACCTTGGTTGCATCGAACCATGCTGCGTCGTACTGATAGGAAGGATTGACATACAGATCGGTCAGACCGAACGGATCCAGTGCAGAACCGGACCAGCCGCCGAGAACCGTGTCAGCCAAGCCGGACTTGATCTTCTTGGACCAGTCGTTGCCGTACGGTGCGGACTTGGCGAACTTGATCTTGCCGTCAAACGGCGTACCGGCGGTGACTTCCGCCATCTTCTCGTTCAGGTAGTCGATCGTTCTGGTCATGAAGTCAGAATCGCTGGACATACTGTACTCGATCGTGATCGTCTGATCGCAGACGCCATCCGCATCGGTATCGGTGATGTAGCCGGCTTCCAGACCTTCCTTGAAGGCTTCGCCGAACAGAACCTTTGCAGTCTCGGGATCGTAACCGGTGATGGATTCAACCGCCGCATCCAGATCGCCGTTGAACTTGTCGAGATCGACAGAGTAGAACTCGCAGAGCGCCTTCTTGGCCTGGTCGGTGTCACGATAACGAGCGCCGGTGTCCGGGTCATAGATGTAAGCGGTGCCGATGATGCCATAGCCGCCGGAACGAGCGGGCGATACGGTTGCTGCGAACAGTTCCTTATCGTAGGTAACTGCAACTGCCTTCTTGAAGTTCAGAACCGTCAGCATTTCGAGGTCCTGCGTTGCCTGATCGAAGTCATCCGCAGCTTCGCGGCCCTGAATTGCCTGGAGATAGCCGTTGAGGATCAGGAAGTAGATCGTCTCGCTCGGCGTGAAGTATACGTAATCGGAGTTACGATAGGTTGCAAAGTCTTCCGTCTGGAGACCATAGGTCATCAGTTCGCCCTTCAGGAACATCAGCTTGCGGGTTGCTGCTTCTGCAACGACCTCGGTTTCAATGATGTTCGTCTGATAGAACGGATAGGCAAGACCGTCTTCCGGATCGATGTAGATGTGCTTGCCGTCGGTGTAGCCGTACCAGTTGTCGTTGCGCTCGAACTTCATGAACTTGTCAGCCTGGAACGCAGTCAGCTTATACGGGCCGTACGAGGACGTCGTTTCAACGCTCGTGTTGTAGGTGGAGCTCCAAACGCCGTTGGTCTCGCTCAGATTTGCTTCATACAGGTCTTCCTTGACAATCCAGTTGCCGGAAAGCTGATACAGAAGATTGAAGCCTGCCAGACTCTTTGCAAGAACCAGAGTGATCTGATAGTCACCGGTCTTGAACAGACCTACGTTTCCTTCGTAGTCAATGCGCTCATAAGCAACGCCGTATACGAAGTAGTTCGGAAGGTCTTCTTCCGTCTCGCCCCAAGCCGGGTTGCCGCAGGTAACCGGCGTGAACTTTTCAAGGTTCTCAGCGGTCAGCGGGATGAGACCGTTCTCGTCCATCTGCGCAACCAGCTCTTCCCAGTTGGTGATATCAAAGTATCCTTCGCCATACGCGTCAACATAGTCCTTCAGCGTATCGCCGCCGGTCCAATCGAGCGCGTAGTCAAGGCCGATGAACATCATTTCGCCGTTCGGGCCGACATAGAGACCGTCTTCACCGAGGGTCAGGTCTGCAACGGTATACGCGTTGCCGAGGCCGTTATCGGTGTAACCGATGCTGCCGCCGTTTGCATAGGCTTCTGCGCCCGCAATGCAGAACGCACCGGCATAGTAGTCGGATGCGCGGTAGTTCAGCAGATCCGGATCAAGCAGACGCTTCATGGAATAAACATAGGTGTCCGCATTGATCGGCGTGCCGTCTTCCCAAGTTGCCAACGGGTTGAGGTCGATCGTGTAAGCATAACCTGCCGTTGCCGACTCCGGAATGTTGAACTGCGGATACTCCGCCTTGATCTTCTCGGTGACGTCAACAGGCTCAGACGCTGCCATTTCCGGAACGATGACGTAGCCGGTGTACGGATCCTTGCCCTCTACCGGGTGGAGCTCATCGTTGAAAATGAACGAATAGAGACCTACGCGCAGGAAGTCCGCAGGATAGGAGTCATCAGAGGTCTGATACGTGTGCGGATTCCAGTTGGAAGCCATCGTGGAGACGGAGTCCTGATACGTGTAGTTGCCTTCAAAGGTCACAACCTCGAGCGGCTTTTCCGGCTCCTCGGTGGGCTGTGCATCGCCCTGTCCGTCCGGAGCAGGATTCACAGGCGCTTCCGTCGGATTCTCAGGCTGGTCGGGTGTGGCAGGCGTGCCGGTGCAAGCAACCAGCGCAAGAACCATGATCAGTGCCAGCAAACCGGCAAGGATCTTTTTGGTGTTTTGCATTGTTTATTCCTCCTTTTGATTTGTGCATAATAACACACAAAAACATTATAAGCCATCATTCGAACATTGTCAATCGGTTGTGAAAAAAACGAAAAATTTTCATAACAGGTCGTTTTGTGCAATTTCTCGTTATTTCCAATGTGAAAACGATATCCTAACGTATTTCCGCTCATGAATTGTTCATTTTCATATTCTTTGCCCGATGCACGCCGGTCTGCATGCCCTCGCCCGTTTCATCCTATGATACAGTCAATATTACCATTCATATGAATCAAGATTTTTCAGTTTGAAATCCTATCTTCCCTGTCATCCTGAACCGCGTATTCCGTCGTCTCCGTCATCCTGAACCCGAAGCCATCCTCTCCGTCATCCTGAACCGCGCAGCCACCTCCCTGTCATTCTGAAGCGCGCAGTTCTTCCCCTGTCATCCTGAAGAGTGAAACAACGAAGGATTTCGCGACTTTCCAAACAGTTTTTTTTGCTGGGTTGCGTATCCGTGGAGATTCTTCGAC
>CALFIV010000297.1 GCA_937877295.1 uncultured Clostridia bacterium | reverse complement strand
TGATCGTCGCGCCGACGGAAACGACGTCGAAAAAGATCTCCGCGCCCTTGAGCTTTGTCGCCTGCGCGCGCAGAACGTTGCGGCTCTCGTCCATGTAAATCTTTGCGCCCAAAGCACGCATGCCCTTGATATGCTGATCGATCGGACGCGGACCGATGACGCAGCCGCCCGGCAGCGCAAGCTCAATCTCGCCGACCGCGCCGAGCATTGCGCCCAAGAGATAGTACGACGCGCGCATTGAGCTGACCTTTTCGCTCGTTGCGTCGCAGGTCTTGATGGTGGACGGATCGATGCGCATGCAGCCGCCCTCGGTCATATCGACCTTTGCGCCGAGACCTTCTAATATTTCTTTGAGCGTTTCCACGTCCGCGATGTTCGGCAGATTTTCGAGCACGCAGGGCTCGCCCGCCAGAACCGCCGCAGGAATGATTGCGACCGCCGCATTCTTTGCGCCGCTGATCGTCACCGTTCCTTCCAATCTTTTGTTGCCGTGAATGCTGTAAAACGAACGCATCGTGTCCCCCTGCCTTTGTTGTCCGAAAAAGTAGTGTCTTATAGTGTAGCCGATTTTTTGCCGCGCGTCAACCGTCGACGCCCCATTCCACGCCGTAGCGCGCCCCCCACTGCCGCAGCGTTCCGTCGCGCTGCCAGTCGTAGAATACCTCGTTGCACAGCTCGAGCAGCACGGAATCCTTCTTTGCGATTGCATAGTACGGAATCTTGCCGATGGCAAACGGCAGGATCTTTGCGCGGGATTCATGCCATGAGGCTGCCACCGTGCGCGGCACGCACACCGCGTCGACCGTCTGCGCGCGCAGCATGACGCGCATGGAATAATAATCCGCCGCGGGATGCACCACCATCTCCGGCTCGACCTTGTCAAGATACGCATACAGAAGCGTCGCCGCCGGCGTTTCCTGCAGCACCGCGACCGTTTTGCCCTTCAGCGAATCGAACGATTCATAACCGAGGATCACGCAGTCGTCGGTGAAAAACGCCACCTTGCTGCAGTCAAAGCCCTCCTGCTCAAACGCCTGCATGCTCATGATCGCGAGATCGATCTCGCCGTCGCTCATGCGCCAAGGCGCAGCGTAGCGGTCGACCGCCACCAGCGTCACGCCCTCGGTGTCTCCGAAGATCAGCGTGCCGAGTCCCTCCGCGATCGCTCGTTCGTAGCCGTCGCCGTTTTGCAGCATCCCCTCGAGATCGCTGTCCACGCCCACGCGCAGCACGCCCGCGCTCTTGATGACGTCCAGCTCCGCGCTCGACAGCACCGACTCGGTGGGGCGGTTGATCAGCACCAGCACGGTCAAAAGCAGAACGGCGACAATCGCGACAAGGATCGGCTTGATCGGCAGCTTTTCCTGCCAGTCAGGTCGGAAGATGTGCTTCTTTTTCGGTTGTAATGAATCGTTGAATTTCGTCTCCATCCTGTTTATTATAACAAACAATCCCAAAATAGAAAAGACAAAGCTATACAAAAAGCCAAAAGAATTGTATAATAAAGTATCTGCTTACTTTACAGCGACGGAAAACCTGTCATTCTGACGAAGCGTCAGCGAGGAAGGATCTCAGAACGGCAAAACATCTGCGTTCAGAGATTCTTCGACGGCGCTGCCGTCTCAGAATGACAGTATCGCTGCAAACACCACCACAGCCGACAAGGAGACCGTTATGCGCTTATTTATCGCCGTGCCGCTGCCCAAGGACGTGCAGCGAACCGTATATGCCGTGCAGGAGGATCTGCGTATGTTAAGCACCGCCGGCCGGTTTGTCCCGCAGGGCAATCATCACATCACCGTGCGTTTTTTGGGCGAGAGCAACGCACTTGCCGACATTGCCGACGCGATGCATGAGGCGGTGAAGGACGCGCGTCCGTTCCTTCTGCGGCTCGGCGCGCTCGGTTCATTTTCGCACGGCGGCGCGCGGACAAGCTATCTGTCCGTCACCGGCGACCTCAAGGAGCTCAACCGCATCAAGGAAACGCTGGACTCCGCGCTTTCGGATTACGGCTTTGCCGGCGCGAAAAACCGGCTGACCCCGCACATCACACTGGCGCGCGCCGTCGAACACGGTGATCTCTCGCGCATCGTGATCCCGAACACGGCGTTTCCCGTCCGTTCCATTGTGCTCTTTGAAAGCACCAACGAGCGCGGGCGCATGGTCTATACGCCGGTTCACACAGAAACGTTCTGAGGCGCTTTATGAAAGGTCTGACCGTTTACCGCGGCGGGGCGCACACCGGAAAAAGCACCGCGCTGTATCAACATCTGAAAGAACATATGGCCCGCGGCGAGCATGCGATCCTGCTTGTGCCGGAGCAGGCGACCTACGCCGCCGAAAAACGTCTGACGGGAGTGCTC
>CALFIV010000296.1 GCA_937877295.1 uncultured Clostridia bacterium | reverse complement strand
CGGTGTGGCCGTCGGAATCGGCGTCGCGGTCGGGACCGGCGTATCCGTCGGCGCCGGGGTTGGCGTTTCGTCCGGCTCGCCCGGCGGGGTCAGCTCGGCGTCAAATTCAACGATCTGCCGCACGGAGAAGTCGCCCTGCACGGTCATATCCAGCCAGACGAACGAATAGCCGGTTTCCGGCTCGGCCACAACGGGCGTCGATTCGGCGACGATGAGAAATGACAGCTCGGGCGAGACCTTTGTCGCGCACAGCGCGACGGGCACGTAGTTTACGCCGAGCAGCTCCGAAACCGCCTTGTCGAACCCGTTTTTCAATTCCTCGGTCAGCGTGGGATCGTCCGCCTGCTCATAGCCGTCCGTGTCCATCCCGGTCAGAACGGCGGAGCGGGAGATATCGATGATGCGGACGTCGCCGTCGCGCTCCTCGTACAGAAAGACCAACGCAAACGTCTCGCGCGCGCCTGGATAGATCACGGTCGCCCGCGTCAAAAAGGTGTGGACGGTTCCGGTCACGACCTGTCTGCCGAGATAGGCGACGGGAACATAGTGTACTCCCAAAAGTCCCGCAAACGCCTTTTGAAACAGCGCGAGGTTTTCTTCGGTAAGCGCGGGCGTCTCCGCCGTTTCCCATTCAGAGGGATCAACGTCAACCTCCGCATAATCCTCGTCCGCCTCCTCCGTGGGAACGGGCGAAGCGGCGGGCTCTTCCGTGGGCTGTACGACCGGTTCGGGAACCGGCAGCTCGCCTGTGCAGGCTGTGAGCAAAGAGAAGATCAGCAGAACTGCGATCGTCCATTTCATCCGTTTTTTCATCATTTTCCACCTGAATCCTTATCATTTTGATGGCACATCGCCATAATTCGTCATATTACAACGTCATGTCCAACAAATGTCCAACAAACGCTGCTTTCTATGTAAATCAGCGGAGCAGAACAAAAGCTGTTGGACATTTGTTGGACATAGTTTGTTATCTTAAGATGACTTATAAGGATTTCAAAGAAAGGCTGTAACAAAATGCGCAAAACAAGGATCGCAATTCTTATAGTATGTGTGCTGCTGATCGGCACAGGGCTTTTCGGCTGTGCGAAAGCGGAACCGGAACGCATCGGCATCGTCTCGGCAATGGACAACGAGGTTGCGCTGCTGCTGAAAGAAGCAAAGATCGAGCGCGTGGACACGTTCGGCGGCGTGGATTTTCATGTGGGAACGCTTAGAGGACAACCGGTCGTGATCATGCGCTCCGGCATCGGAAAGGTGCTTTCCGCATCCGCGATGACGGCAATGCTCAACCGCTATTCCATCTCCGAGGTGATCTTTACCGGCATTGCGGGCGGCGTCGGCGACGAAACGCAGGTGCTCGATCAGGTGATTGCCACGCGCCTTGTGCAGCACGATTACGGCACGATGACGAACGACGGCTTTGTGTGGGCAAACGGCG
>CALFIV010000295.1 GCA_937877295.1 uncultured Clostridia bacterium | reverse complement strand
ACGGTTGCCTCTTCAGCCGCAGTGTTATGCCATTGCGCGCCGGTTAGGACGATATCGGTACAGGAGCGCTTTGTTGTCCCGGTACGAGAGCGGAATGACACGTAGCCCCTTTTTCGTAAAGCTACGGTTCCAGCGGCGAAGCGCATCGCATTTTTGTGACACCGACTCGTACGGATAGCGGAACAGACTGCCGGTTTTGATGCCCGCGAGCGTCGGCGATCCGTGCAGGATCATGGCTTCCTCCGACATGACTTTTTCCTTTCTAGTTAGCATATGCAAAGCTGGTGGATGCGATCCTCTCTTGCGATGGAAGGAGTAGATCGCATCCAAAAAACTTTTCCCTGCGTTGGAAGCTTACGCGCGAACGGTGCTCTGCTCCTTCACCACGGTCGCTTTCGACGTCAGATCGGTGGTGTAGATGAGCGGCATCTGATATTCACGCTCGTAGATCTCTTTCCATACCTCGTAGTTCTTTGTCTTCAGGTCCTCTACTTGCTTCCGATAAGAAAGACTCGAATCGGGATAGATCGGCTTGCTTACGTGCACTGTGTATTCCTGTACGGGAAATCCTCCTTCGCCGGGGATGTCGGTGTCCCTCATCGTGATAAAGCACGGCAGCACCGGCACATTGTTTTTTGCTGCGAAGGTAAACGCGCCGTCCTTCAGGGGCTTCGGCTTCCGATAGTTCCACCACATACTCTGCTCCGGATAGATCAACACGAAATGCCCGTCCCGAAGAAGCGAATTCGTCGCTTCAATGAATTTCCTCATCGTGCGAATATCGCTGGACAGCGGCAGCGTATTGCAGTGCCGCATCAGAAAGCCATAGAAGCCCGGGAAAGAGGTATAGTTTCCCTCGCGGATCACACGGTAGAATGTCCGTTCGTTCTGCTCCGCGGCTTCGTAAGCCAGTTGGATCGCAAAGCTGTCGAACGCGTGGAAATGGTTGCAGGTGATGACCGCGCCTGAATCGAGGCTTTTGAAGTGATCCAGCCCACGCATCTCTTTGATGATGAACTGCTTGTTCTGGGTCAGCCGATCGACAAGCATGTGTGCGGAACGAAACGCAATCTTCGCCTTGAGTTTGTCAATCGGTCCACGACGCAGGTAATCTATATCCTCCGGTAAAAGCGGCTTGCTCGGCGGATCGTCCTCGACATCCTCCGAAAAGCGTCCTGTGCGCTCATATTCCTCAATCTTTTTTACGATCATGACACGATCCTGCGCGCGCTTCTCACGGTTCAGACGGTTTAGGTAATTATCCTCGCTTGCTGCCTCGCGCTTAGCAAGTGACAGAAGCCGCTCATAGCTGACCATATCGTGCTTGCGCTGTTCGGTGGTGTACGTGTTACGTTCCGAAAGAAGCGCTTCATACAACGGCGTTTCAGCGGCGTAGTGGAAGTAGATGTCCCCGTAGGGACAGTCGGGATAGTGCCATGGTTTATTGAACATAATATAGTGCAGAATGTGCGCTTCTGCTATTGAGTACGAGATCTCGCCGAACACCTCGGTGTTCCAGCGCTGATCCAGAAACAGCACGTGATCCTTGCAGATAAGGTTCAAGTAATCCTCATCCTGCGTTACAACGAAATCGTAATCGTGCAGCGCATTGATGAAGCGGTACAGCAAAAAATGCGTGCGGAACACCTCGCAGTTTATGAGCAGCACGCCCGCGTTAAAATAGTTGTACCGCGAAACGCCCACGCATTTTTCAACGTAATCGCCGTATTCGTCGACCTGCATCATTACCTGCTCATGACAT
This sequence comes from uncultured Clostridia bacterium, assembly GCA_937877295.1. The sequence continues at coordinate 1,369 of CALFIV010000295.1, read as the reverse complement.
GCGCCGAGGTAATTGTCGACTAACTCGATGTCATATAGTTCGCTGATATCGCCCTGTACGATTGTATCCGCATCAATGTAAATCGCCTTTTGATACTCCGGATGCATATCAGGAATGAACAGGCGAAAATAGGTCGTCCTGGAAAAATAGTCGCGCAGCGGAAGCTTATGTGCAATCGAGCGCAGGTATCCGGAAACGTCCTCAAAGATCAGCTCGAAGTTTTCGGGAAGCTGCACAGCAAAGTCCTTTTGCGCTTGTTCGAAAATATCAGTGTGCAAAATATACACGCGATACGTGTGCTTGGGCGATGCATTCTTCATAAGCGAGCGAAGTGAAACGGCACAGTATTTCAAAAAGCGTTCGTCGCAGGCGTAGAAAACGGGAATGATCGGGTTTTTCATGTCAGTTCACCTCACAGTCAGATTTGATGGTTTCATATTCGTTGTAGACATCGTCAAACTGCCGATATCGGAAGGTCTTATGGACCTTATCAACCTGCCATTGCTTGATATTTTCGATGTGCGGATAGGGCAGGTAAAAAAGCCTCTTACTAAAATGCCGCACTACCGTGTGCCGATGCAGAAACTTCTGATCATTAAAGCGCTGCGGCAGCACCTTCTTCGTTGTCGTCGAGCGAATCAGTGCGCTCTGATCGGCAAAGACAAGCTTCTTTTTCTGAATCCAGTTGCGTGCCTTCCGAAACAAACCGGTCTCTCGTGCTCTCGCCATATTGAACAGCAGCACACCCGCATTGATGTAGCGCGGATGAATAAGATACTTACCGTAATGATCAGGGCAAGCAGCATACTCGACTTCGGAAACGTCCCTGTCATAGAGAAGATGTATGTCGCGGTTAAACATAATATCCGCATCCAGATACAGAAGTTTATCGGGAATGCCGGGTACGAGATCTGCAAACAGTCGGATCAGCGTATAAGGTGAGCAATACGCGTCCTCGTTCGGACTTCCTGAAAAAAACTGCCGATAAAGATCGCCGACGTCGACGACCGTCAGCTCGTTTTCGGGATTGTACCGACGAATCACACTTCGGAATGTTTTCATCTGTGCTTCAGACAGAGACAGATAGCTTTCTTTAAGATCCGTCAGATTCATCGTAAATATGAAAAAGCGAAACGGCTCGGAAGACGAAGTTCGCATGAGGATCGACAACGCGCTGGTCAGCACACCGTCGAATACGCCCTTGTTGCCGCAAAACAGAATATTAACCATTTGAATTTTCCCTCTTGATGTATCGGATCACCTCGACGTTGGAATGTAAACTCAGCGCCGTCATTCGCTCATATACCGCATTGCGCAGAGCCTTCTTTTTCGCCTTCGATTCGGCGTTTTCGGGCGGAAAGAAGGGACC
>CALFIV010000294.1 GCA_937877295.1 uncultured Clostridia bacterium | reverse complement strand
GAAGTCCGTCATCAGCGGCTTAGCGCCGGATTCCTCCATCTTGGACAGGTAGATCAGATCGTTCGTCAGCGTGGTCAGCCGATCGGTCTGCACGCGGATGTCGCGCAGCCATTCGCTTTCCGGCAGATCCTCCTCAATCACGTCCGCGTCGGCACGGATGATCGTGATCGGCGTTTTCAGCTCGTGACCGGCGTCGGTGATGAACTGCTTCTGTTTTTCATAGCTTTGCGCGATCGGCCGCACGATGCGCGCGGACAGCAGCGCGAGCAGCAGGAACACCATCACATAGCCGACGAGCGAAATGCCGCAGCTGGTGAGCAGAAACTCGCGCGAGGTCGCAAGCTCGCGCTCCCGGTTCAGAAAGATCCAGCGCGTGCAGCCGTTCTGTTCGGCGACGCGCAAAAACCGGTAATTGTCGAGAAAGCCCTTTTCACGGCCCTTGTCGCGCGCGGTAAGCGCCATTGCGATCGCGGCGTCCTCATCGACGGTCGCGACATTCTTGAGATTGACGGCGGACGCCTCGCCGTCGGCGTCGAACAGCACCGAGAAGTAACGCGACTGAAAGATCGTTTCGCCGTTGAAGCGGCGTCCGTGCCAGCCGTCGTCGTGCGGATCGTCGATAAACCCGAAGTGATCGGGGAAAGCACCGCTGCTTTCCGACAGCATCCGAAGCGTGTCGTCCGCCTCGGTCACGAGACTGCGGTGGTTCAGGATATTGATCACGGCGATCAGAAGCCCGAGCACAAGAAGCAGCGAGAGCATTGCTGCGGCGAGAAATTTTCTTTGCAGAGACCGGATCATTCGGACACCTCCAGATAGTAGCCGACGCCGCGCTGCGCCTTGATTTTCACGTTCGCGCCGATTGCCTCCAGCTTTTTGCGCAGATAGGAGATATAGACCCAGACGACGTTCTGCTCGGCTTCGCTGTCAAAGCCCCAGATGCGATCCATGAAGGCGTCGGTCGAGATCAGTCTTTTGGGGCTTCGCATCAGCATTTCGAGCATCTGGAATTCCTTGCCCGCCAGCTTGAAATGTCCCTGCGGGCCGGTGAGATCGTAGCTTGCACAGTCGAGCGCGAGATTGCCGACGGACAGCGTGGAATCGGACTGCACCGCGGCCTGCCGCGTCATGGCGCGGATGCGCGCAAGCAGCTCTTTCGAATCGAACGGCTTGGTCAGATAGTCGTTCGCGCCGGAATCGAGCCCGCGCACCTTGTCGTCGATCTCGGAGCGCGCGGTCAGCATCAGCACCGGCGTTTTGTTGCCTGCCTCGCGCATGCGCCTGAGAACGGCAAAGCCGTCGAGCTTCGGCATCATGACGTCGAGGATCACGCCGTCGTAGTTTTCGGTGGCGAGGTAGTCGAGCGCTTCCTCGCCGTCGTAGACCGTGTCGACGGAATAGTTGTTCTTTTTCAGGATCGCCGTCACTGCGCGCGACAGCGATTTTTCATCCTCCGCAAACAAAAGCCGCATGTTCTTTTCTCCCATTGCACTTTCCCTGACTATATCATATATTCCGAAAAAAATCACGAAAAACTTTTGCACTTTATGGTTCGTTTAGAGTTGCGGCGCTATCATGAGAGCAAGAAACTGGAAGGAGGGATCGATATGCAGTGGAAAAAGCATTGGTTTGCGATCCTGTTTACACTGGCGCTGTTCGGCTTTACGGCGTATCTTCTGGCGGATACGTTTCTGATCGCCCGCGCGTATACGGTTGTGGAGCAAGCGCCCGCAGCATCCGAGACCGTTCTGCAGACGATCGTCGAGGAAGATGAAACCGTTTCGCTCATAACGGAAGCGGCCGCAGAGCCCGCCGAAACGCCGGCAGCGGTAGTGCCGGAAACGAGCGAAACCACCTATCGCGATGAGAACATCTCGGTGGAGCTTTCCACCTATCGGATCTATGATACCACGGTCTATGTCGCCGACGTGCAGCTTGCTTCGTCCGACTATCTGAAAACCGCGTTTGCCGAAAGCACCTACGGACGAAACGTGACCGACAAGACCTCGTCGATCGCCGATTCGGTCGGCGCGATCCTTGCAATCAACGGCGATTATTACGGCGCGCAGCGCGCAGGCTATGTCATTCGCAACGGCGTGCTGTACCGCAGCGCGTCATCCGGAAGCGAGGACCTTGTGATCTATCGCGACGGCAGCTTCGGCGTCGTCAGCGAATCCGAGGTGACTGCGGAGGCGCTGCTGGAAGCAGGCGCGTGGAACGTGCTCTCCTTCGGACCGGCACTGGTGCAGGACGGACAGATCGCGGTTTCCGTCAACGACGAGGTCGGCAAAGCCATGGCGAGCAATCCGCGCACGGCGATCGGCGTCGTCGACGAACTGCACTATGTATTCGTCGTGGCGGACGGCCGCACGAGCGAGAGCGACGGACTGTCGCTGTATGAGCTTGCGGAGGTTCTGCAATCGCTCGGCGCGCAGACCGCCTACAACCTCGACGGCGGCGGGTCTTCGTCGATGGTCTTCTGCGGCACACTGATCAACAACCCCACCACCAACGGCAAGCGAACGAGCGAAAGGAGTGTGAGCGACATTGTTTACATCGGGTATTGACCGGCAGGATCGGCTGATCCTTATCGATCTTGCTGCGTCCCTGTTCTGCGCGCTGTTCGGCGCGGTCTACGAGGCGTTCAGCCACGGCGTGTACAGCTACGGCATGCTGTATGCGTTCGCGTTTCCGCTGGCGCTCGGCGTGCTGCCGCTGCTGTTGATCCGGATGCTGCACACACCGTACCCAAACCGTATCGTGCGCAGCATCCACCACGCAGGCGTCGCGACGCTCACCGTCGGCAGCCTCGTCTGCGGCGCATTGGAAATCTACGGCACGACCAATCCCATGACGATTGCATACTGGCTGGTCGGCGGCTTGTTGGTTGCAACGGCCGCAGCAGCCTACGGAATTACGCTGCACAAAGCTCGCGCGATGATTCAGTAACGGTAACGCTTTCGCTTGGCAAACAAAAAGACGACGCCCAGAACGACGGCTGCGCCCTCCGCAAAGACGGTGGAAAACCAGATGCCGTTAATTCCGAACAGCATTGGCAGAATCAGCACGGCTGCGCTTTCCAAAATGAGCGTTCTGACGAACGAAATGATGGCGGAAGTCAACCCGTCGTTCAGCGCGGTGAAGAAGCCGGACATGAAGATGCCGAAGCCGATGAAAGCAAAGGACAGAGCAAAAACACGAAATCCCGAAACGGTCAGATCCTTCAGCTCTGCGTCATAGCCGACAAACAGCCTGGCAAGCGGCACGGACATCAGCTCTGCGGCGGCAACCATCCCGACACCGACGCTGCCGCAGATCACAAGACTTTTGTGCAGCAGACTTTTGAGTTCACCGGTATTCTGCGTACCGAAGTGATAGCTGATCACAGGAGAAGATCCGATGGAATAGCCGACAAACACGGCAGTGAAAATCATGCTGACATACATCATCACACCGTAGGCAGAGATACCGTTTTCTCCCGCATATTTGATCAACTGTAGATTGAACAGGATGCTGACGACGCTCATCGAAATGTTGCTCATGAATTCCGATGAACCGTTGGTGCAGGCTCTCCATACCGCTTTCCCGTCGAAACGCGTACTGCCGAGCCGCAGCAGACTGTCGTTCGGACGGAAGAAATAGAAAAGCGGTATCAAGCCACCGACGGTCTGGCTTACGGCGGTCGCGACAGCCGCGCCGACAAGCTTCCATTCCTGCGGCAGCAGCGTGCATAAAACGGAGTCGAGGATCATGTTGGTACAGCCGGAGGAAAGGGTTACCCAAAAACCGAGCTTCGGCTTTTCCGCTGCCACAAAGAAGCTTTGAAACAGGATCTGCAGCGAAAACATCGGCAGAGCAAGCAGCACGATGCGCGCATACAGCACACAGCAATCGAGAAGCTCACCGACAGCGCCCATGGCGGCTGCGATCGGACGGATCAGAACAAAACCGAGCGCGGCAAGCAAAACGCCGACCGTAAACGCAAAATAGACGAACAGTGAGAAATACCGGTTTGCTTGCTCATGATTGCCTGCACCGAGCGTCTTGGCGACGATGGCGGTGCCGCCGGTGCCGAACATAAACCCCACTGTGCCGAGAATCATCAACACGGGAAAGATGAGATTGACCGCGGCGAATGGCGTTTTACCCGCAAAATTCGATACAAAGAGCCCGTCCACCACGCTGTAGACAGATGTGAAGATCATCATGGCAATTGACGGCAGCGTAAACCGCAGCAGCTTACCGTATGTGAAATGATCCGAAAGATGAATGCGCATCGATTCCTCCCATCAAAACAAAAGCCGGACCAAAGGTATATGACCATTGCTCCGAGCTCACCCGGCATCTTATCGACAGGCGGATCGCAGAACTGCGATCCCCCACGCTACGGCGTACTGTCCTCCGATGACCCCATATTTGTTTACACTCGTATTATGCCATAGTTATGTGCAAATGGCAAGACATGAATTAGGCTGTTCAGAAAGGTTTGTCATTCTGCGTTTTAGGGTGTGCCGCTTCGCGGGATGCCACTGAGTCTTTCTGAACAGCCCTTCGATTTTGGAAGGATTCAGCGCCGCCTGCGCCCGACGACCTGATACATCGTATCGTCGGAGATGACGGCGGTCACGTCGAGAACGGCGCAAAAGAGCGCGGAAAGCGCATCGGCGGGCATCAGATCGGTGTAGACGGGGGAGTCGACGTTCGCGTGATGACGGTTGATCCGTTCGCGGCTCATGCCATGTGCAACGGTGAGGTATCCGTCGGGCTTCAACCGTGCGGCAAGCAGCTCGATGAGACGCTTCGGATCGGCAAAATGCGGGAACGCGTTGTAGAGCACGATGCAGTCGAACAGACGGTCAAACGCGGTTTCCGTCACGTCGCCCGAAAGCACGGTAAAGCCAGCGTATGCGCGGGCCTTCTCTCGCGCGATCTCGGCCATCTTCGGAGAGAGGTCGATCGCGGTCACGGACGCGACGCTTCGCGCATAGTAATCAGGGAACAGCACGCCCGTTCCGCAGGCGACATCCAGCACGTCCGTACCGGGAACGACATGCGCATTGTCGAGGATCGTGCCGATGATGCGGTCGTCACGAATCATATCCGCATCCCATTGCGGGGCGAGACGGTCAAAAAAGGATGCGACGGCGTTTGTGTCAATCATGGCTCATTCAAAAAACGTCACGGTGTCGATCTTCTGATAGCCCCCGAAGCTTGCGGGCGCAGCCTTGATCTGCGCGCTCAGCGGCAGTCCGAGGAACGCCGTGGTAATCTCGTCGAGCTTTGCGTCAAGGTCAACGTCGGCAAACCGGTCGGGGTAGACCGTCTTTGCAAGAAACCATGTGTTCATCAGCGCGAGTTCATAGTTGGTGTAGTAGGAATTGTACGCCATTTCGAGGTAGACCTCGCCGTCGCGCCATGCCTTGCAGGTATCGAACATGGCGGGGTTCTCGGCATAAAGCGGTTTGATGTTCTTGACCGCTGCTGCGTCGATGATCATGCAATCCATATTCTCGCCGATCGCCACAAACTTTTCGTCCTCGATCGCCTGAATGTAGCGGCCTTCCGTGTCGGTCACGGCGTTTTTGACGTGCGCCACCTTGAAGGCAACATACTCCTTTGCGGTCATCAGGTGATTCGTCGTGCCCCAGTTGCCGAGCCCGCAGATGTAGACGGACGGCTTTTGATCGTCCGCAATGTCCGCGGTGCGGCGTTCGATTTCGGTACGCTCCGCTTCGATGAACGAGATCAGCGCTTCGGCCTTTTCCTGCGTTCCGAACAGCGTGCCGAGCAGACGGAGGCTTTGGAAGAACTGTGCGTCAAACACGCCTTCCGAACCCGATTTCAGGGTGATGACCGGCACGCCGAGCTGCTGCTGCAGCGCGTCCTCCTTTTCGACGTCCTCGTATTCGGAGATGACGATATCCGGGCTGCATGCAAGAATCAACTCTGCTTCGGCCGCCTGCGCGTTCGGTCCGCCGACGCCGCACGAGGGCAGTGCGCTGAACACATCGCCGTATGCCATCACATAGGGCCGCGGCGAAGCGTCGAACATCTTCGGACGCTCGGAGAGCGAGAGATTGTCAATGTCCTCAACACCGCACAAAAGGTTCACATCACAGACATAGCTGTACATACGCAGCGCGCCCGCGCCGATGCAGACCACGCGTTGATAGCTTCCGGGCAGCACGGTCACTGCACGGCCGATCATGTCGGTGATCGAGATGGGTTCGGACTGTGGCGCTTCGGTCGGTTCGGACTCCGCCGCCGGTGATTCGACGACGGCAGGGGCTTCGGTCGGCGCGGCTGCAGGCGTTTCGACAACCGGCGTTCCGGCACAGGCAAACAATCCGCACAGCAGGACCAGTGAGAGCATAAGCGCAAGAGCTTTTTTCATGTTCAGATTCCTCCGTTGATGATATGTGTTTGACCGTCTACGGTCACGATGCGTACCTTCGCATCGAAGATGTCTTCGATCACCGGCTCGGTGAAGATCTCCTTCCCGCCGGAGTACCGGATCGTTCCGTTCTTCATGAGAAAGAACCGGTCGCCGAGCGCCAGTGCGCGGTCGAGATCGTGCAGCGAAAGCAGAATGCCGACGCCGTTTTGCCGCGCTGCTTTTTGCGCTTCGGCGAGGATGAGCTGCTCGTTGCCGAGATCGAGATTTCCGGTCGGTTCGTCAAAGATCAAAAGCTCCGGCTCCTGCGCCAGCGCGCGGGCGATCGCAACCTTCTGTCGCTCGCCGCCGGAAAGCTCCTCGACGTTGCGCGCCGACAGCGATTCGAGCTGCATCTCCGAAAGAATGCGCTGCACAACGCGGTGATCCTCCGCTCCGGGCGCGAGCCCGAATCTCGCGAGCCGTCCCATCAGCACGGTCTCATAGACGCCGAGCGCGCCGAATTGTATGCTTTGCGGCACGTAGGCGATGCGTTTTGCGCGTTCGCGGCGGCTGAGCGAAGCGAGATCTGTTCCGTCAAAGGCCATGCTGCCGCGCTCCGGCTTCAGAATGCCGAGGACCGTCCGAAACAGCGTCGTCTTGCCCGCACCGTTTCGCCCGAGCAGCACGCCGATCTCGCCCTTTTCGAGCGAGAGACTGACGCCGTTCAGCACCGCCGGACCGCGCCGCGTGTAGCGAACGGTCAGATCATGAAGCTCAAGCATCTGCGCCACGCCCCTTTCTGAGAAAGATGACGGCCAAAAAGAACGGTGCGCCGAGCATTGAGGTGATCGCGCCGACCGGAAGCGCCGAGCCGCGGCCGAGACTTCTCGAAAGCGTATCCGCAAGGAGCAGCAGAACGCTGCCCAAAAGCGCCGAAGCCGGAACGGAAACGCGATGGTCCTGCCCGAGCAGACGCTTGGCGACATGCGGACAGATGATACCGACAAAGCCGATGACGCCGAGAAACGATACGCATACCGCCGTGACAAGCGATGAAAGCAGCAGCGAAACGAACCGCAGCGCATCGACGTTGACGCCCATGCTCTTGGCTGCCGTGTCGCCCGAGAGCAGGCTGTTCAGCCGCCAGCCCAAAAGCGTAAACAGCACGATCGAAGGCAGAACGGCGCATGCCATGATCAGGTCGGTTTTGTACGTCGCGCGTCCGAGATCGCCGAACGACCAGACGACCGCCGCCGAAAGTCCGACGTCGGTTGCATAGAACTGCAGAACGGTCGTCGCCGCGGTCCACACCGCGCCGATCGCAATGCCCGCCAGTACGACCGTGCCGGGAGAGAAGGATTTGAGACGGCAAAGACCGAGGATCAGCAGGATCGAAACCGCGGCAAAGACAAAGGCGATCAGCGACGTCGCATAGAGGTTCATGCCCGCAGTGTAGCCGGAAAGGTGGTTGCCGGTTTCCAAAAATCCGCCTGCGCCGACGATGATCGAGAGGTTTGCGCCGAACACCGCCGCGTTGGACACGCCGAGCGTCGACGGCGAAGCCATGGCGTTGTTGAGATTTGTCTGCATCACAAGACCGGCTGCCGACAGTCCCGCGCCGGCGAGGATCGCCGCAAGAATGCGCGGGACACGGATGCCCCGGATGATGCGGATCTGTGCTGCCGTGCCGCGTCCGACAAGCGCCAGAAGGCTTTCACGCGGCGTCATGCCGGAGACGCCGACAAACAGACAAACGACGGACAGCACAAGCACGGCCGCGATCAGAATGGCGATCACGGCAGTTCGTCTGCGATTCGGTTGCTGCGGTTTACGGTTCATGGCAAAAAAGAAAGAAGGCGTCCCTTTTCTTCGGAAAAGAAGCATGCCTTCATGACATACGGGTTCGGGTTCTGCGGATCGCACTTCTGTGCGGCGCTGCGGCTTCCTACCGTCAGCTCAATTATCATATCACATCAATTGCGTTCTGTCACCTGTTTTTTTAATTCACGGAGCGCATCGTCCAAAAGACGTCCGGTCGAGAAGTCGGAAACGCCTGCGATATAGTTGTCGCAATTGCTGAACGGGATCATGATCCGCACGGCGTCCGCCTGCGCAACGGCCTTTGCCATGGCGGGCGTGATCTCGCCGAGCATGGCGTCTGCAAGCACCATGCCGACCGGTCCGATGATGAAATCGGCTTTGCGGCAGGCGACAAGCACCGCATTTTCGCCCGTGGCGGCCGTATCCGCGCCGGCTTTGAGCATGGCGGCCGTCGCCGCTGCATTCGTCCCGACCGCAAGGATGTACGCGTCCGCAAGGTCCTTCTTGATCGCGGTGATGAGCTGACGCCCGAGGCCTCCGCCCTGCGCGTCGATGACAAGAATGGTCGTTTTTTTCATTTGCTTCCTCCGTAGCTGAGCGCGAGCCGGAACAGCCGCTGACCGCCGTCCTCGCCGGACAGCAGATAGCGATCGTCTGCAAGCTCCTCTTTGAGCGTAATGACAGCGCCCTGCCGCGCTTCCTTTGCATATTCGGTCTGCACGCCGACAAGCGCCCGGCTGCGCAGCGCGTCGGGCATGCGGTCCTCGGCGAGGTCGAAATAGCGCGTGTTGTTCATATGTCCGTTGAGATCGACATAGCTGTACGGCACGGCAAACGTGTCGGCAATGTTGGTTTTGGGCGGCTTCGGCGCGGAGGGCAGAGGGATCTCGTTTCCCGTGCGTACGCCCTTAATCTCGACGCCGTGCTCCTCGGGGAAGACGACGCGCCGCGTTTCGCGGTCCATCAAAGCCCAGATCGCACTCGCCTCGATCAGTGCGCTGCCCGCTTCGTCCTCGATGCGGTAGTACCGCGGAAACAGCAGATGCATGGTGTCGCCCGGCCACGAAAAGAGCTTGATCTGCTCGTCATAGACCGGCATGCGCGAAATTCTTGCCTGCTGCAGCGTCACGATCCAGAGAAGTCCCCGGTCGAGTGTTTTTTCGCGGCCCATGCCGAGCGCGGTGGTATGTGCGATCGACGCTTCCTGCAGCAGCGTAAACAGGCGCGACAGCCGAAGCCGCTGCGCCGCGTCCGTATCGGAGCTCAGGATGCGATAGGTTTGTTCGTAAATGCTCATGCCTTCGGCAGCCGCTTTTCGATCGCGTCCACGACGTCGCCGAGCGTGGACAGCTTCTGCCACTGCCGGTTCGGAATGCGCACGTCGAACGCCGCTTCGAGACGGCAGATGATCAGCGTAAAGCCCATGGAGTCGATGCCGGTATCGGTATTGATGACGGTGGTTTCATCGAATTCCTTGCCCTCAAGCTCGGGCAGCGAATCGACGATGATCTCCTTCGTTTTTGCAAGGATCTCTTCTCTGCGGGTCATAGTCCCTCTCTTTCCCGTTGGATCGCCCAACGCATGATTTTTCCGCTCGCCGTACGCGGGAACGGGTTTTCGTAAAATTCGATCCGCCGGATCTGCTGATTGCGCGGACGCTGCTCGAGCACCGGACGGATGCGCGCCCAAAGGTCCTTCGTGTCGCGCAGACCGCCCTCGAGCACGAGGATCGGCTGATCGTTGACCAGCAGCACGCAGAGCGGCTCGCCGCCGAGCGCTTCGGAAAGCTGTCGTTCGTACTCGGGCAGATACAGCTTCGTCCCGTCGGAGAGCACCAGCATCTCCTTCTTGCGGCCGGTCAGACGCAGTCTGCCTGCCTCGTCGAGCGTGCCGAGATCGCCGCTGTGCAAAATGCCGTTTTTGAGTGCCGCACCGGTGTCCTCCGGATGCCGCCAGTAGCCCTGCATCATGCAGGTAGGAGCGGATATCAGCACCTCGCCGTCCGGCGCGATCGTGATTGTATCGTCGGGGCAGACGGTCATGGCGTAGGGATCGCCGTCGCCCAGCGACAGCGCGACGCCGGAGCTCGTTTCGGTCAGCCCGTAGCCGAAGCATACGCGCGCGTCGGTCGTTTTTGCGGCGGTCAGAATCTCTCTGGGACAGCTTCCGCCGCCGATGAGAATGGTTTTCAGCTCCGGGTTCAACGCACGGTACT
>CALFIV010000293.1 GCA_937877295.1 uncultured Clostridia bacterium | reverse complement strand
TGGCGCGCGCGATCAACAACGCGAACGTGCTGTGCATGGGCGGCTGGATCGTCGGCCCGGAGATGGCGATCGAGCTCGTCAAGACATTTCTTGCCACCGATTGGTGTCAGGATCTTGAGGACTGGCGCGCGGTGAACATGCATAAGTTCGCGGGCGAAGTGAGCGCGATCGAGGACCGGATCTATGGCGCTTGAGTTTCTCTATACGCAGCCGGTTAAAATCCGTTTCGGCACGGGTGCTGTTTCGGAACTTGGCGAACATCTGCGGGCGCTCGGCGCGTCACGCTGTCTTGTCGTATTTGACCGGTTCTTGCGCGAGCGTGTCGAAGCGATGCAGCGTTCGATCCCGGAGATTGCCGCCATCTTTTCCGATGTAGAAGAAAACCCGCAATTATCGGGCGTCAATGCGGCGATCGCGCTGATCCGCGCATACAAGCTTGACGCGGTCGTCGGTATCGGCGGCGGCAGTACGATGGACACGGCGAAGTTTGCAGCAGCGGTTGCCTTGGAGAGTGACGACGCGCTGCCGTACTTCAAGGGCGAACGCCCCTTCCCTGCTGTCCGTCTTCCGATGGTCGCCGTCCCGACTACAGCCGGAACGGGCAGCGAGGTTACACAGGTGTCGGTCATCAGTCACGGCAAGGAAAAGAAAACGATCAACAACCCGGTCTTTATGCCGAAGCTTGCGATCGTCGATCCCGCGCTTACGCTGACCGTGCCGCCGCGGACGACGATGAATACGGGACTCGACGCGATGGCGCATGCGCTGGAAGGCTATTGGAGCAAGAACCATCAGCCGATCTCCGATACGTTGGCGGTACAGGCGGTGAAGCTTGTGCTGGAAAATCTGGAAGCGGTATACCGCGACGGATCGAACCTTGCCGCGCGCGAGAACATGTCGCTTGCGGCGCTGATGGGCGGGCTCAGCTTTGCCCTGCCCAAAACGGCCGGCAGTCACGCCTGCAGCTATCCTTTGAGTGAGAATTATCACCTGCCCCACGGCGAGGCATGCGCGTTTACACTTGACAGCTTTGTGCGTATCAACGCAGACGCGCGGCTCGAAGCGCTGTGCCGCGGCGCAGGGCTTTCCGGTACGGAGGAGCTTGCGGAGCGCATCCGGGCATTGAAAGCGCTCGGCGGTCTTCGTACGCGGCTTTCCGATCTCGGCGACGTGGACCTCGATCAGCTTGCGCGCGACGCCGCAAAGCATCCGCTGATGAACAACAACCCCGTCCCGATGGACGAAGCGGCTTTGCGCCGGATGTTTGCGGCATTGGCATGAAAAAGCAGCTTGGAAACATCGGTATGATCGCCGGCATGGTGCTCGCATGGTCGATCTATTATGCCGTCAGCAAACGCATGGTGAGCGCAACCGGCTCGCCGTTTGCCACAGGGTTTCTGCTGCGGGCGGCCGCGCTCATCTTTCTGACGGTACAGCTTGCGGTCACCGACGGTTTTTCCGCGCTCTTCTCACAGGGGAAGGCGACGATCCTGCTGGTCGTCATCGGGGTATTCGGCTTTCTGCTCGATCTGTTTGCCAATCTCGGCTACGCGGGCGGCGGATCGCTCGGTACGGGAACGGTGCTTTTGAAAACGGACGTGTTGATGGTCAATCTTCTGACCGTCGCGATCTATCACAAGAAGCTCTATGCGACGGACTGGATCGGAACAATCGTGATGCTGATCGGCGTGTTGCTCGTACTCGGACTGGATTTCCATGCATTGTCGTTCCGTCCGACCGATCTGTTCTTTTTGCTCAGCGCGCTTTGCGTAACCGCCAACGCCTTTTTCATCAAGGCTGCACAGGACAAGCACAGGCAAACTGCCGATATGATCTCATATTACAACAATTTCGTGGTGCTGCTGCTCTTTGCACTGTTTGCCGTTTCGCGCGGTGATTTGAAGGCGTTTTCGCCTTCGGATACGCCCGGGTTTTGGTGGCTTGTGCTGTTGGGCGGTCTTGCGCAGACCTGCATCTACTTTTTCTATTATCGCAATTTGAAACGCCATGAGGTGTGGGTGGTCAAGCTCTGGCTGCTTCTCATGCCCGTGGTAAGCTGTATCATCGGCGTGCTGTTTCTGGACGAACAGTTCACAGCAAAGAAGCTGATCGGCGTCGGCGTAGTGCTGCTCGGCGCATGCGTCATTCTGCTGCGTTCGAAGCTCCGTCCCGATCCGCTGCCTGCCGTAACGGAGGAATCCCAACATGTATCAAAGACATGAACGTCCAATCAGCTTACGCTGTGCCAACCGCGCCGCTGTGCTCAATTGTCTGCATCTGCACGGAACGGTTTCGCGCAAGCAGCTTTCCGCCATGCTTCATCTGACGCCCGCTGCCATCACCAAGATCGTTGCGGAGCTGATCACCGAAGGACTGGTTGTCGAATGCGGCTCTGCGGAATCGCACGGTGTCGGCCGGCGTGAGATCTGGCTTTCCCTCTGCCCCGATGCGCAAATTGCACTCGGCGTATGGCTGGGACTGGGCAGCGCGCTGCTTTCGGCCGTCCGGCTGGACGGCGAGGTGCTGTTTTCGGACACGGTTTCGCTGCCCGTTCGTGCAGAAGCCGACGCGACCGTGCACATGTTGGCACAGCGTCTTAAGGACCTTTCTGCGCAGCATCTTCCCGATCCGGACCGGATCTTAGGCGTCGGGATTGCCGTGCGCGGCACGATTACGCAGGATGGACGTACGGTCAAGGACAGCTTCGACACGCTCGACGCGACGGATTACCCGATCTGCGAACGGTTCGAGGCATGCATCGGGCTGCCGACCGTGCTCTCCAACAATGTACGCGCGCTCTCCGCCGCACAAATGTTTTTTGCACGCGAGCCGCGTTCGGACAGCGCGTTCTTTGTTCGCTGCGGCACAGGCGTCGGCGCGGCGCTGATCGAAAACGGCAGAATCCTAAACGGCAGTCGCGGGCAATGCGCCGAGATCGGGCATATCCCGGTGATCCGGCAGGGAGGTAAACCGTGCCATTGCGGCAAATCCGGCTGTCTGGAAACCGTTGCCTCCCCCACCGCCATCGTTGAAAGCGCGCAGGCGATTCTGTCCGAATCGCAAACGCCGCTGCTCTGGCAGCTCAGCAGCGGGCAAAAAACGTCCGTTACGCTCGAACGCGTTCTCGACGCCGCCCGCGGTGGGGACGCCGGCGCAGCAGCCGTAGTGGACCGTGCAATCGAAGCGCTGGCCGCAGCGCTGAAAACCGTGATCTATCTCTTCGACCCCGCACAGATCGTGCTCTACGGAAAAATCTTCGGGTATTCTTATTATCTCTCACGGTTGAAGGCTGAGATGGCTGTCGGCGTAGACGCGGCGCACGCGGTACGCATGGAAGAAAGCAAATACAACTGCGATCTGGAACAAAAAGCGGCCGGGCTTTTGATGACGGTCCGGTTTCTGGAAAACGGAGGTATTCAAAAATGACCGAATTCGAACGCTTACAGCAAGCCAATCCGCATCTGAAGCTCCACTCCGTCGCCGACAAAGCGTTTGCGCCGTACGGCCGGGTGCTGTGCTGCTTGCAACCCGAAGCGCTTGCAGAAGTGCTGAACGCAGCGCCGATTCCCGAAACGGGCAACAGCTATGTCGCTTCCGACCGGGCGCTGGAAGCAACGGCGGCCATGCAGTGCATTGCGCAAACCGTCTACGGCGGTATGCCGGTACAGGCCGGGTTTTGTAACGGCAGAGGCAATACGCTCAACGCTGAGGAATATCACAAATGCAGCGAGGTTAATTTCACCACGACCGGACTCGTGCTGCTTTTGGCGCTGCCGGGCGATCTCCGCGACGGCGTGCTGGACGTCGCGAACGTCGTCGGCTTTTATCTGCCGCCGATGACGCTTGTTGAGATCCATCCTTTGGTGCTGCACTTTGCGCCGTGCCGCATTCGCGAGGACGGATTCAACTGCCTTGTGGTGCTCACGCGCGGCACAAACGAACCGCTTGATGCGGTCGATCCCTCGCTGCCCGACGAAGACGGGCGCTTGTGGATGCGGAACAAATGGCTCGTCTGCCATCCCGATTCTCCGCAGGCGCAAAAGGGCGCGCACGTCGGGATCACGGGCGAGAATGTGCAGGTCTTTCCGCTCTGAGATCCTTTGGCTGTACCTCAGGATGGCAAAAGATTCCGAATGACAAATCGGGACAAAGGAACTCATTCTGAGAAGGCAGTGCTGACGAAGGATTTCCGAGCGCGAACGTACAACGTGACCAAACGAAAGAAGGGGCTGTTAAAAAAGTCCAAACCATGTCATCCTGAGAAACCTGTTTCGAAGGATCTCTGAGCGAAAAGCCTTGCTTCGGCATTTTTATCTTACGTTCAGAGATTCTTCATAAAGGCTCAGAATGACAAACTTTTTTAAAAGCCCCTTCTTCTATGTTACGGGATCGGTTGAAACGCGATCAGCTGCGTCCCCCGATAGGTCAGCTTGCCGCGATCGCCATCCGATAGCGCAGAATACGCTTCCTCGTTCATTTCGAGCGTGTGCTGTGCGCCGTCGGCCGTCGAGAATACCGCCCGATACGACGTGAACGTTGTGTAGCCGTGCGCGCCGGTCGGATCGCCCGCGATCGGATGCCGCTGCGTCGCAGTCTGCTTTGAGAGTACGACTGCGTCGATTGTGCACCGCGCAGAACGGCTGTTGCGACGTCTGCGCACGATGCTGACCACGATAATCGCGGCGACCCCGCCGGAAACGATCAGCACGAACAGGAAGATCAGAAGCCATGCGATAATACCGAACGAAAGGCTCATTCTGCTTCTCCTCCTTTTCCGATTTTCAGATAGTCCATAAAGATCGGAATGCGCTTTTCCCACGCAGCTTCATTGTGTAGCGCGTCGGGAACGGTGCGCGCAGCGACCTCCGCGCCTGCATGCGAAAGCAGCTTTGCCGTGCGGAACAGTTCCTCCAGTGGCTCGGTATGCCCCTCGACCTCGCCGCCGCCCATGTCCATGTAAATGCGAGTGGGTTTGGCGATCGGATGCGCATCAACGAACGCCTTGATGTGCCGTTTGCTTGCCCATAAGCTCGGCGACAGTGCCGCGCCCATGGAAAAGACGTCGTTGTATGCGACCATTGCGTAGAGCGTCATCAAACCGCCCATAGAGCTGCCTGCGATCATCGTATGCCCGCGATCGGGCAGTGTGCGGTACGTGCGATCGATCTCGGGCTTCAGGGTCTTGGTAAACCAATCCATTGTCACCTGCCCCAATGCGTCGACCCTGCCGATTTTCGGCGCGGTAAATCCCCACGGCGTGTATTCAAACAGCCGCCGGAATCCCTCCGGATTGCATTCGACCGCAACGAGAATGATCGGTAAGCCCGACCGCTCGAGGTATTCCTTCATGCCCCAGCAGATCGGAAGAGCGTCGTGTAGGTAAAGAGT
>CALFIV010000292.1 GCA_937877295.1 uncultured Clostridia bacterium | reverse complement strand
GCGCCGCTTCTTCGATGGTCGCATCATCGCTGACCGTGATGACATCCTTCTGCATGATATCCTTCACCAGCAGCTTGTCCAAAAGCTCCCGCATCTCATATTTCGAGAGTGTCGTGGCAGGGGACGGCGCCACCCGCATCAGATCCCTGTCGCTGAAGAATCCTACCAGCTTCCCGTCCTCCAATACCGGCATCCTCCGAAAATGATGTTTCTTCATGAGGGCCGACACCTCATTCAGCGTTGTTTCCGGCGTTGCGGTCACGGGATTCTTTGTCATACGATTTGCTACGAACACATGCATCACCCTCCTGCAGTTTCTATTGCCTATTCAAAGTATATAATATATAGTTCTACCAATCTTCCCAAAGTCCTTCTTCCTCCCACCAAACACCAAAAAACTTGACGAATACGGACTCCTGCCATATAATTAGGAACTGTGCAGGAAGTTGGAACATATCCTGCAATGCAACGAAGGTCTTTGTCCGGTGCAGCAAGTGAGTTTGGAAGCGGCTGCGCCGAGGCGATCGGCTTTCAAACTCACGGGGAGGAATCCATATGAATTTCAAAAAGAAGGCTTGGAAGCTGGCTTCCCTGGCCATCGGCACGATGCTGATGGGCAGCATGCTGGCGGGCTGCGGCGATCAGGCCGCGTCAAGCGACGAGATCGTGATCGGATCGAATTTCGAGCTCACGGGCAATCAGGCAAATTACGGCAATGCCTGCAACGAAGGCTTGAAGCTGGCCATCAAGGAAGCGAATGACGCAGGCGGCATCAACGGAAAGAAAATCAAGCTGGTCGAGGCGGATACAAAGTCCGAGGCCGCTGAATCCGTGAACTCTGCGACGAAGCTCATTTCCGACGACAAGGTAAAGGTCATCGTGGGTCCGGCAGTCACGGCAAATGTCATTGCAGAGTCCCAGGTTGCAACGGACAACAAGGTTCCGGTCATTGCACCGGCAGCGACAAATCCCGATGTCACGGTGGAAAACGGAACGGTCAAGCCGTTCATCTTCCGCAGCTGCTTCATCGATCCGCAGCAGGGCACAGTCATGGCGACCTTCGCCGCGAAGGATCTGAACGCAAAGACCGCCGTCATGTATATCGATTCCAGCTCGGACTATTCCAAGAGCCTCGGCAAGGTCTTCAAGGAGACCTTTGAGGCGGCAGGCGGCAAGGTCGTGATGGAGGAAGCGTTCCTCGCAAAGGATCAGGACTTCAAGGCTGCCCTGACGAAGCTCAAGACCGCCAATGCGGATGTCATGTTCGTTCCGGCCTATTATGAAGAGGTCGGCAAGATCGTGAAGCAGGCCCGCGAGCTTGGCATCACGGCGACGATCCTCGGCACGGACGGCTGGGATGATCCGAAGGTCATCGACATCGCCGGTGCGGATGCGCTGAACAACACTTATTTCAGCACCCACTATTTCGAGCAGGATGAAGAGGCTAAGCCCTTTATCGAAGCGTACAAGAAGGAGTACAACAAGAATCCGAACGTGTTCGCGGCTCTCGGCTATGATGCAGGCAAGATGCTCATCGATGCGCTGAAGCGTGCGGGCGCGGATGATCCCGAGGCGCTCCGCAAGGCAATCGAAGGCATCAAGGATCTGCAGGTCGGCACCGCAAAGGTGACGGTAGACGGAGCATGGACGGAAGTGCGCAAGCTGATCCTCGGTCTGGATAGCACACGCGAAGTATCGATCGGAACGGGAACGTCCGCAAAGACCGTGAACATTACGCAGTACGGCAACACCCAAAGTGTCCCGGAGATGGGGATCGGCTTTGTCGAGGAGTATCAGTCGGCCGGATCCAAATTCTATATCGCGAAGGTTTTGCGCCGCGTCAAGTTCAAGACGCCCGGCGACAAGGCAGAAACCCGCGAGGAAACCATCAACTGGCAGAGCGAGGAGATGGAGATGAATGTGTTCCGCGATGGTACGTCCATCGACAACTACAAGGACGAATCCGAGGAGCTTTCCTCGCTTTCGGACGCGATCGACGTTGTCAAGGCGATTCTGAACATCGCATAAAACCCAAAACGCCCGTGTGGATGATGCGTCGTCCGCACGGGCGGCTATTCGAGTATAGGAGGACATTGAAATGATAATCAACGGTAGAGACGTCGGATTTCGTCATAATCCGTACGCGCAAGCAAAATTAAGAGCTGAGCGGGACAAATTCGCAAAGCGCATCGGAAAAGATCTGCAAAAGGACAAGCTTGACGAAGCGGAAGCGCTTGAATTTGCAGCGATCATGGTGGAAGTTCTTTCGGATGGCGAAGAGAAATTCCGGAAAGTCCAGGATCATGAGTATGAACCAAACCCTCTGACACGCGACGAGTTCCTTTATACGCTCGATGACGAGACGATGGCAGCGGTTATCGAGGAAACAAAGAAAGAGATGCATCTGAAGCCGGAGATCGAGGCAAAGAACGCCCCCGGCAGCGGTAAGAAAACAAAAAAATCGACATCCGGTGGTGTGAAAGCTGGTACCGCTACATCGGGCAAGTGATCCTTCGGATCCCGTATGAAGAAGTGATAGTGACACGCATCGTGGATATATTGTCCATGTATGCATGTCACGGCATTTATACCGGGACGATGGAGCCGGTCACACCACCGGTCACAGACTATGACAAATTTTGGCATCTGCGCTGACGCCAGATAGGAGGTAGGCAATGGAGAGCATCGGGTCGAGAATTGAGCTCAAAGGCGAAAAAGAATACAAAAAAGCATTAAGCGGGATCAAAGCGGAAGCAGCTCTGCTCAGGTCCGAGATGAAACGAGTCGCTGCGGAAATGCAGAGCTCCT
>CALFIV010000291.1 GCA_937877295.1 uncultured Clostridia bacterium | reverse complement strand
TATCCGCTCGGCACGTTTAAGGAGGTATAACCATGGTTGAGAGAAATATTTTCGCGGGCTTCGGCGGACAGGGCGTTCTGCTGATGGGCCAGCTCCTCGCGGCAGCGGGCATGATGGAAGGCAAGAACACCTCGTGGATTCCCTCCTACGGTCCGGAAATGCGCGGCGGCACGGCAAACTGCAGCGTCATGCTGTCCGATCAGGAGATCGACTCTCCGCTCGTCACGCGGCCGACGTCGCTGATCGTCATGAACAGACCGTCCCTCGAGAAGTTCGAGGATAAGGTCGTTCCCGGCGGTTCGATCTTTGTCAACAGCTCCATGATCGACATCAAGGTGCAGCGCACCGACGTCAATACGTACTACATTCCCTGCACGGAGATCGCATCGGAGCTCGGAAACAGCAAGGTTTCCAACATGATCATGCTCGGCGCATACCTCGGCAAGTCCAAGTGTGTGGAAGTCGAAACCGTTCTTGCGGCGCTTCTGGAGAAGCTCGGCGAGAAGAAGGCGAAGCTGATCCCCTTGAACCGTGAAGCGCTCCTTCGCGGCGCATCCTGCATCGAATAACCATATTTTGGAAGGGCTCTCTTGCGGGAGAGCCCTTCGCAATCCAACCGACAGGAGAAACACCATGCCACAATTCATTTCTGCCGCAGAAGCCGTTGGTCTGATTCGCGACGGAGACTGCGTCATCTACAACAACTTCCTCGGCATGAACAACGCCGAGCAGCTGAGTATCGCGCTCAACGAGCGGTATGAAAAGACCGGTCATCCGAAGGATCTCACGCTCTATTGCACCGCGGGCTTGGGCGGCTGGGTCAAAGGCGCTCCCTGCGAGAAGATCATCACGCTCGGCGCGGTCAAGACCGTCATCATGTCGCACTACGGCAGCATGCCCGAAACGGCGCAGATGATTCTCGATAACAAGGTTGAAGCATACAACCTGCCGTTCGGCGTGATGTCGCACGCGGTCCGCGCAGGCGCGGCCGGGCATCCCTACTACATCTCCGACGCGGGTCTCAACCTGTTTGTCGACCCGAAGTACAAGGGCTATCAGCTCAACGAACAGTCGAAGCAGGAGCTTGTGGAGGAGATCGTCATCGACGGCAAGCGCCGTCTCAAATACGAAACTCCGCGCCCCGATGTGGCGCTTTTGAAGGCGTCGAGCGCCGACGCGCTCGGCAACATTTCCTGGGAGGACGAGCCGGTCATCGGCGACGCGCTCTCCATCGCGCAGCTCATGCGGCGCTGCGGCGGCAAGGTCATCGTGCAGGTCAAGCGCGTGCTCGAAACCTCGCGCCGTCCCTCCGAGGTCGTCATTCCGTCCACGCTGGTCGACTATATCTGCGTCTGCCCCGAGCGGCATCCTCAGCAAGGTTGCGCTCACCGTTGAGGCGGGATCGATGAAGGGCCTGCCCGCGGGCGGTTTCGCGTTCGGCGCGGCGATGGGCGCGCAAAGCTGCTGCACCACCGCAGAACAGTTTGACCTGTACGACGGAGGCGGACTGGATATCTGCTTTATCGGCGCATTGGAGATCGACGGCGAGGGCAATGTCAACGGACATTACCATCCCAAAAAGCTTTCGGGCATCGGCGGCTTCATCAACATCACGCAGTTCACGCACAAGGTCGTGTTCTGCACAACGTTCTCGGCCGGCGGTCTGGAGATCGAGAATGGCGAAGAAGGCCTTCGCATCGTAAAGGAAGGCAAATTCCTGAAATTTGCAAAGAACGTGACGGCGCTGTCGTTTTCTGCGCAGAACGCGCATGACAACGGACAGGAGATTGTGTATGTGACCGAGCGCTGCGTCTTCCGCCTCGGCGAACAGGGCCTCGTGCTTTCCGAGGTGCGCAAGGGCGTGGATGTGCAGACGCAGATTCTCGATCTGCTGCCGTTTACGGTGGAGATTGCGCCGGACCTCAAGGTGTACTGATCAGTCCAGCGTGATGTTGAACTCGCGCATCGTGTTGATGATGTGCAGGTACATCGCCGCTTTTGCACCTTCGGGGTTGCGGTCCTTGAGATACTGCATCAGCACGCGGTGATCGTGCAGCGTCATCTCGGCGACCTGCGGCGACTGCGCGGCAAGGATGATGCCGTGGTGAATGGCGCGGTTGAAGATCGGCAGCAGCGCGGTGATGAACGGGTTGTGTGTGGCGGACGCGATGGCGTTGTGGAACTTCTGCTCGCTGTCGTCCCATTGCGGGGAACGCTGTTTGATCATCTGCTCGTTCAGCTCGCCGTAGCGGAAGATCGTTTCGAGCTCCTCGTCGCTCGCGCGATAGGCGGCGTAGTACGCAGCCTGCGGCTCGAACATCAGACGCATCTCGTAGAGATCCTTCGTGTTGACGTTCGTATCCTGAATCTTCAGCACGTCGTAGTCGGCGTGGATGCTGCGGCTCTGTGTCACAAACGTGCCAATGCCGCGGCGGACTTCCACAAGCCCGCGGGTGGAGAGGATGCGCAGCGCTTCGCGAAGCGTCGTACGGCTCACCTGCATGCGGCGGGAGAGCTCCGGTTCATTCGGCAGCTTTTCGCCGGGCTTGAATTCGCCCTGTGCGATCTGATCGGCCAGTTCGTCCGCGATGCGTGCGGACAGCGCATTTGTTCCATAGGACATTGGGGGGTCACCTCCGATTCGGTAATCCGATTATACCGCATCGCAATGCGGAACACAATAAAAATTCAGAAAAGGGGAGAATCAAACGTGAAAGGTCTTACCATCATTAAAACAGAGCATCCCAAAGAGAAGCCCGCAAAGGGACAGAAACTCGGCTTCGGCTGCGTCTTTACCGACCATATGCTGGTCATGGAATACGACAAGGGTATCGGCTGGCACGACGCCCGCATCGTTCCGTACGGCCCGATTTCCATCAGCCCCGCTTCAACCGTGCTGCACTACGCACAGGAGACGTTCGAGGGCATGAAGGCATACCGTGCCGAGGACGGCCGCGTGCTGCTGTTCCGTCCGGAGGAGAACTTTAAGCGTCTCAATCTTTCCAATGAGCGTCTCTGCATTCCGCAGCTCGACGTCGATTTCTGCGTGGAGAGCCTCAAGGAGCTCGTCATGCTCGACAAGGACT
>CALFIV010000290.1 GCA_937877295.1 uncultured Clostridia bacterium | reverse complement strand
ATCTACCAGTCCATGTCGGGCGACGCGGATTCCGGCACGAGCGCGTTCACGATGATGGGCGGAAGCTTGACCAGTAAAAACGGGCACGTCTTCCATGTGACCAATACCAACGCGATCATTACGCTTATCGGCGTCACGATCGCCAACGAGGACGGCGAAAACATCCTGCTGTCCGTCTGTGCGGACGGCTGGAGCGGCGGCAGCAATATCGCCACGCTGAACGCATCCAGGCAGAAGCTTTCCGGCACAATCTTAGTCGGCAGCGAATCGACCCTGACGCTGAACCTTTCGTTCGGCTCGACCTTTACCGGCGCGATCTCCGGCGAAATCACCAACGCCAAGGGAACGACCGTGTCCACGTCCGTCGGCACCGTAAACGTCACGCTCGACAGTACGTCGACCTGGACGCTGACGGCAGACACGTATATCACCTCGTTTGACGGCGATGCATCCAATATCATCTCCAACGGCTACACGCTGTACGTCAACGGCGTTGCGCTTTCCGGTACGAAATAATCAACAACGCAAAAAAACGGACCTCGTGCGCGAGGTCCGTTTTTGCGTTTAACCGTTTATCAAATAGGTGGCAAAATTGAGATATGCGGCAAAGCAGAGCCAGAAAAGATACGGAATCTGCAAATACCCTGCCCATTTTCGCACGCGATAGAACGCGACGGTCATCCAGATTGCAAGGCCGAGCATGCCAAGCAGCACGAAAAACGCCGCAAGCCGCAGTTTCCAGACAAAGAACAGCGGCGACCAGAGAAAGTTCAGGAAAAGCTGCGCGAAGAAGGGGATCAGCGCGTCCTTCCAACCGCGCGGCACGGCGTTCCACACAAGCCCTGCGCCGATGCCCATCAGCAGGTAAAGAATCGTCCATGCGGTTAAAAACACCCAAGGCGGCGGCTGCAGCGCAGGCTGCGGCATCGTCGTGTTTTCCCGGATGCCGTTCATCGAAAGCAGGGCGGAAAGCCCGCCGACGGCGAGCGGCAGCAATGCCCACAATACGTAGGACAGCTTGATTCGTTGATTCGTCTTCATGGTAACAGCATATGCAGTTTTCGTACGCGTATGCGTCGATCGACGGCCGTGAATGCTTCGACGCCTTGATCGCCAACACGATTTTACAACTCTCTTACAACTCGGATACAACTCTGTGACAACTCGGACGCATTTTGGACGAATCTCAAGTGTACGATGAATGCAGATCTTGAAAGTGAGGGCATTTTATGAAACGGTTCGTCTTATTTGCGGCGGCGGTCCTTCTGCTGTCCGCGTGCACCCGAGAATCTGTAAACACGGAAACCGAAATCGAAACGCCGTCCGATGCGGCTGTATCGGCTTCAGCCGTGCAGACGTCGGAAACCACGGCGTGGCCGCTTCCGCCGGACGAAGCGGTGTTTGTGCCGGAAGCGACCTTCGCGTCCACACCCGAGCCTGCGCCGTTCGGTCTTTGCGGCGTACGGTTTTCGGACAAGTTTTCCGATACGCCGGTCAAAGAGGAGCGTGCGTATCGCAGCAGCTCGATCGGCATCTCGATCGAAACGAAGACGGTCAAGGAAACGTACGGAAAGAGCGTCACATATTACGTTGCCGATCTCTACGTGCAGGATGCGACAAGCATCCGGACGGAGGCGGCAAGAGGCGATTTCGGCATGCGCTATACGCGAAAGGTCAAGGAGATCGCCGCGGACGCAGGCGCGCTGCTTGCCATCGACGGAGATACCTATACGCATGTCAAAAAGAGCTTTGTCATCCGCAACGGCGTGCTGTACCGCGACACACTGATCGACGGGACGGATCTGTGCGTACTGTATCGCGACGGCCGGATGGAAACGAAAAAATGGGGCACGTTCACAAGGGAAGAAATCATCGACTCCGATCCGTGGCAGGTCTGGGGGTTCGGCCCTGCACTGCTGGACGAAACGGGCAGGGCGATGGAGATTTCGCACGAGCTGATGGGTCCGAACCCGCGTGCGGCGATCGGCTACTACGAGCCGGGACATTATTGCTTCGTAATCGTCGACGGGCGCGGCGAATCCGGCAGCGGTATCACACTCACCAACCTGAGCCGGCTGATGGAGGATCTCGGCTGCAAGGCGGCCTATAACCTCGACGGCGGCGCTTCTGCGCAGATGTACTGGGACGGCGAAATCATCAACCGCAGCTGCAACGAAGGCCGCACGATCAGCGACATCATTTATCTGCTGCCGGAGGAATAAGCGCATCAAAACAGGGCTGCCGCAGCAGCCCTGTTGTCGGTTTTTGGGATCAGTTTCCGAGCACGACGCTCGTCTGTGCGCCGATGGTCAGTTCTGTGCCGGAAAGCGTCGCGTCCTCCTTGCCGATCGCGGCGCGCAGCTGGGTAAAGCTGCCGAACTGTGAAATGTCGACCGTCTTTGCGGAGATCGTCGTGTTGTGCAGCACGAGCACCGTCTTGCCGTTTCTCAGCGC
>CALFIV010000289.1 GCA_937877295.1 uncultured Clostridia bacterium | reverse complement strand
GTAATACATGCCAGCTGTTGCTCAAATATATAATTTTAGATTAAATATCACATTCGACGCGAACGGAGGAACGGGCGGCCCGAATGTTGGAATAACGTCAGGAAAAACGTCTGATTATATTCCGTATACTATAAGCGAAACTCTTCCAAACTCCGTTCCGACCCGTAGCTATTACGAATTTTTAGGGTGGGCTACAAGTGCGTCAGCAACGGCTGCATCATATAGTGCGGGAGGAACATATTCGTATACTTTCTACGATGCGGCTTATGGAGAAACTACAACGCACACAACAAAACTGTATGCGGTATGGGCGCACAACACAGCATATGTCAACTACGATGCGAATGGAGGTACCGGCGCGCCATCGAGGCAATCGCATTGGGCAGGTTACAGTGTCACATTGTCCGATACGAAACCAACCCGATCCGGGTATCTTTTTGCCGGATGGTCAAAATCGGCGAGCGCAACTGAAGCGACTTACCTTCCGGGCGGCACATACGCGCTCTATACGACAGTCACATTGTATGCCGTTTGGACGCCTGCAGCATCGGAAGTCTCGGCATCAAACGGTACGCTCGGGACGGCACTGACGATCAGCATCTCTCGATACGTCAACACCTACAAGCACAAACTCGAGTATTCTTTCGGCAACAGCACCGGAACGATCGCGACGAACGTCGATACGTCATATTCGTGGACGCCGCCGCTTTCGCTTGCCGCGCAATTCCCGAACGCAACAAGCGGTACCTGCACGATCACATGTAAGACCTTCAACGGATCCACGCTTGTCGGAACGAAGACCGTATCGATCACGCTCAACATCCCGAACACGGTCAAATGCGGAATATCATCGGTCGCGCTGTCCGAAACTGTTTCCGGGATCGCGGCAAAATTCGGCGGATTCGTGCAAGGTCATTCGAAGATCAGAGTGACAGTAACGTATGACACATCGAACGCACATGGCGCTACGGTGTCTTCTGTTTCGATTACGATCAACGGTCAAACGCTCACAGCGAACAATGCAGTCACAAATGAGATCTCGAATTACGGAACGCTGTCATTTTCGGTCACGATCAAAGACAGCCGCGGCCGAACCGCGACGTATAACGGCACATACAACGTATACGCGTACGCGACGCCAACGGTCACACACAAGGCATCGCGGGCGGCATCCACTCCTTCGAACATTGTTGTCGAGTACACGCATGAGATCTCACCGTGCGACGATCACAATGACAAAAAGATCGAGATCCATTACAAAAAGACGACCGAGCAGTATTACACGGAGATCCCGTCTATCACGCCGAGCGCATACAGCGGGACGGGATCGTATACGATCACAGACACGGATCCGAACGCGACATATCTCGTCAAAACGTTCGTCTCGGATGCGTTCAATTCGGCAACGGTCGAAAACAAGGTCGCAGCCACAGGGAATCGAATCGTCCACATCTCGGCGCAAAAGAAGACGATCTCGCTGCACAACACGAATCCGGCAGACGGAAAGGATCACGAGTTTAAGATCATGGTTTTCCATGAGGGGATAATGATCGGAACGCAAACGCTCACCGAAGCCAAATTAGCCGCGCTTTTGGCGCTGATATAGGAGAGAAAACATGAAATCTACGAAAGAAATCTCTTCGGATTTGCAGATTCCGGGCTTTCCGGAAGTCGTGCATCTGAAACAGTACGATGCGAATACCCGCTACATAAAGATCCCCGTCACGGACGGCGGATCATCGTTTACACTGCCGGACAATCCGGTTTTCTTGGTCGGAGCTCGGTTGCCTGATGGATCGCAAGTCCTATACGATAAGATCATCAGCGCAAGCGCGCCGATCGGCGTCCTTGTTTCTGTGGATCCGGTCAAATGGACGGCAAAAGGCATCACGGGAGCAACGTTTACAAAAACGTCCTCCGGGTGGAGTCGAAACGGATCGGCTGTCGATCTGGATGACTTCGGCGTATCGATCACAAAGGGAACGCCGACGACTGGCGCGAACATCGTCGTATCATCCGAAAACGCGGTGAACGTACTGAACGACGGAATTGAGATCGGGCTTCCGCTGTCGATTTCGATGATCGCGGGCACCGGGCTGATCGAGCTTTATATCGGGACGAACGATGAGCTGATCTCAGTGTACTGCAAGGAGCTGCAAATCCACGAAGCGGCGGCGGATCCATACAGCGCTTTTACGCCTCAGAGCGTCTGCACGATCATCGCACAGATCCAGGCGTTCGTACAGGCAGAACTCACGGCGCACCCGGAATGGACGACGACCGTCATGGACGGATCGGTCACCTATGCGAAGCTCCATGCAGATTTGAAAGCAAAGGTTGACACCGTTGACTCGCTCGGCCTTTCCGTTGTGAACGGTCAGATCTGTATCACATATAACGAGTAAAGGAGAAATCAAATGAGCCAAATCACAGAGCCGGTAGTTACGGACAGAACTGTAAAAGAGCAGAATGACATTCTGACGGAGATTCTTTTCGCAATGGGCGGAAGCATGTTGCCGAAAACCGCCGCGGCGATCCAGGAAAAGACACGAAACGGGACGATCGGAAAGTATCGGCAGCCGGGCGATCCGATCCAGGTCTCAAAAGAGAGCGGCGTCTATACGACGGTATTGGGCAGCATCACGGCAGCGACCGTAAATGAAGATACGTTCATTGCGGCAATCGGGGACAGCAACACGGCAGCATACGAATTCATTTTCGACGGTGCTGCGTGGATGCTGCATGGGGAGCCGGTCGAGCTCGCCACCTATGGCGTATCGGTGACGGGGACGCCTGCAGCGGATGACATTGTTGTTGTCCACGTGCAGGCAAACAAAATCACGGTCGAGATCCTTGATATCGACAAGGACGTACCGGTAAACCCGGCACTGAAACACAGCATTTCGGGTTTGACCGAAGATGTGCAGAGCTATGGATCGATTCCGAGATGCGCGCCGCAGGCGCTTGTCGCAGTTGTCGAAGCGATCGCGGCGAATACGCGCGTCTATGTCAACGGAGATCACTGCGCATACAACGCCGGAACCAACGAGGACGGGTATTTTGGATTCACGACGCCGGTTGCGATCCCTGCCGGCGGTAAAATCCAGCACTCTAATCTCGGACGATATTCGAGCTCCGGATATTCGAAAGCGAGAGTGCTTGCGGGAAAATGGACCGTGTACGACGCGAACTACAACGTGATTGCAGAGAATATCGCAACCGACGAGGGGACGACCGGAACGCTGCTCGGAACGGTCACCGCGACGAACCCGTCGCTGCTCGTCAACGGAACGCAGCATGTCAATTTCACACAAGCACAAGCACACGGGACAAATCTATCGAGCCATGCTGCACAGGAAAAATGGCTCGAATCCGATGCGCCTGGTGCAGCATCGGGCGCGATCGCATCCTGGTGGTATCCGTCTGACGAGTTCGACATGCCGGTGCGATCCACACTCCCGGGATTCCTTCATGGGATCGATCCGGAATTCCTCGCCACAATCGCGCCGGTGTACAAACGGACCGCAAAAGCAAACGCTTACGGCGGCGGATATGAGGACGTTGTCAAACGTGTGTGGGTGCCGAGCTTGACAGAGATCTTCGGAACGAACAATAACAACGTCGTGGAAACGTCGCCGAAGGGCGTCGACGGTGATCCAAACTTCACGGGGGCTTATGAGCTTTTCAAAGACGCCGAGAATGAGGATCGCATCAAGTATCTCAATGGTTCGGCTCGAATTTGGTTCCTGCGCAGCCCGAACCCGTCCCTCGCGAGCCTCGTCCGCTATGTCGCGACGGGCGGCTCGTTGAGCGTCAACTACGCGAGCAGCACCAATGGCGTGGTCGCCGGCCTAACAATCGCGTAGCGCAGGCAGAAAGGAGCGGAGGAGCGATGCGACAGCGTCGCTCCGGAGTGAAGAAGGATGGGACGAAACAACACAGAAGAACGAGAGCATAGGGAACAGGCAATAAGGCCGATCAGACAACGGTCGATCGACAAGCTGACGGTGGAAACGATGGCAATGCTCGCGCGCGAAAAGGTGTTTCCGAAGCGCGTCAGATGGCAATACGCAACCTCTCTTGCCCGCCTCGTGAATGTCGCCGATTCATTGTCGAATATAGCGGACGGCATCAACCCGGCAAACAAAACCGAGTATGCCGTCCGCCATCTTCTGAACACATTTACGATCGCCGTTCTTTCGGCGCTTGACGCCAAGATGACGCAAGCGATGCGGACGATGGGATGCAATGCGGATCAGTTCGACAAATGGACACACTTATACAAAGCAGCTCGTGGATCGATGTATCGACAGATCAACCGGGACAAAAAGAAATATATTCCGCTGTACGGGGAACCCGATGCGAACGGTCTTTCTCCGGTTCTGAATAT
>CALFIV010000288.1 GCA_937877295.1 uncultured Clostridia bacterium | reverse complement strand
TTCTTTCACTTCTCGCGTGCGCTGCTCCTCTGCCGCCTTCGCCTCTTTCTGCCGGAGCGACTGCAGCTCCTGCACTTCCTTCCTGCGCTGGGACTCCGAATCGGCGAGCTTCTGCCCCAGGTCTGATTTTGTCCGGGACAGCTCCTCCTGCAGGCCTTCCCGGGTGTCCGCCAGCTCCTTCCGCAGGCGCTCCACGGCCTTGTCCGCCTCCGCCTTGCTGCGCCGAAGCGCCTCCAGCTCCTCTGTCAGTTTCTCTGCCCGGCTCTTTTCCGCGCCGAACCGCTTGGCGGCGGAGTTCTCGGCGGCCGCCGCCCGCTGGGCCTTGTCCCGCAGGTCTGCCGTATCCGCCTCCAGGGCGCTGATCCGGGAAGAAGCCGATGCGGCCGCCTCCTTCATCTCCTCGATCTGCTCCTCTGCGCGGGCGCGGTAGTCCTCGAGCGCCTGCACCTGGGCCTCCAGTTCCGCCGCCCGGGCACGCTCCTTGAAATAATCGTCCGCCAGATTGATCTGCATCATCACGCTGCGCATATCGTTGGGCAGCCTCCAATAGGACGCGTCATCCGAATAATTTCTGAGCTTTTCATTCAAATAGGACGCCACTTCGCGGAGGTACGCCTCGCTCTCCACGCCGCTGAGCGTGATCGTTTTGCCGCCGATCGTGATATCAACATCATTTTTTACAGCCATCGCATATGCCCTCCGGGAAAATATCATCTTTTAATATGCCGTTTTGAAGGTTCCTCCGCACATATTTGTGTCTTCCAGGAGAATTCCTGATTCCTTAATGGTAAAGCACAAAAAATGCAGAAGAACCTTTTTTAAATGATATGGGCACCAAATTGAAGGCATTTCCGCAGGTTTTTCCGTCTGCCGCCCGCAATTCGTTCCACAATACGGCATTGTAGCACACAAAACGATACGTTGACAAATCCTGATCTCAGCACCCGGGCAGTTCCGCCCGCTGGGGCGGTACCTGTTTCCAGACATTCTGCACCTCCACGGAGGACGGACGCTTCCGCCAGTTCGGGCGGCACGCCTTTATAGTTACTCAAAAAGCCGACCCGGGACATTCATAATTCCCTGTTACAGTTCAGACCCGGCTGAGGGGGAGACTCCTTTTCCTACAACCTGTTCCGAAAGCCGAACACTCTTCTTTTTCCGTTGACTATGCCCGCGTTTTCCTGTATCGTTAACGGTAATTTTCCTTTTCGCGGCAGCCGCCGCAGGCTGGAATACGTCATAAAATTTTCTTATACATGAAAAAACGTCAAAATGCCTGTGCGTGTCCCCGCAGCAGGCAGGATCTGTTCGCTGTTTCGGACATATTTTCTGTTTCCTTGTTTTGGAAGCGCCGGTGGAATGCATTCTAAACCGCAGGGCGGGACCGTCCTCTGACGGCCCGGCTGCGGCGACTGTGCCTGCGCTGACGCATTCTCAGGACCTGCGTCATAGACCGCAGGGCGCTCCGGGATGGAGGTCACCATGAATTTTTTTAATGTACTGACGCTTCTGGGCGGGCTGGCCATGTTCCTGTACGGCATGCGCCTCATGGGGGATTCCTTGAAGGAGAACTCCTCCGGCACGCTGAAGGTCGCCATGAGCAAGGTGACGGACAATCCGCTGATCGCCTTTGTGCTGGGCGTACTGGTCACGGCGCTGATCCAGTCCTCCACGGCGACGATCGTGATCACGGCAGGTCTGGTCGGCGCAGGCATCCTGACGCTTCGCCAGTCGCTCGGCATCATCATCGGCGCAAACGTCGGGACCACCGTCACCGGACAGATCATCCGGCTTCTGGACCTCGACGCCTCCGGCTCCTCCTTTCTCAGGTTCTTTCAGCCCTCCACGCTGGCGCCGATCGCGCTGATCGTCGGCATCGTGCTGATCATGGGCAGCTTTATCAAAAACGCAAAATCCATCGGCAATATCGCCATCGGCTTCGGCATTCTCTTCTCGGGACTGATGAACATGACCGGCGCGGTCAACGAGCTGGCGTCCTCCGGCGTCATCGAAAAGCTGTTCTCGGGACTCGGCGCAAACCCGGTGCTGGGCTATATCACCGGCGCAGGCGTCGCCTTTATGCTGCAAAGCTCCTCGGCGACGATCGGTATTCTGCAGGCGTTTTCCTCGACGGGAATGCTGACCTTCAAGGCGATCTACGCCGTGATCGTGGGCATCTATCTCGGCGACTGCGTCACCACGGCGATCGTCTGCTCCATCGGTGCAAAGGCGGAAGCGCGGCGGGTCGGCATCGTGAACATCCTGTTCAATCTGAGTGAAACCGTTCTGGTGCTGGCCGTGGTTGCGATTATTCATGCGCTGGGACTTCTGGACGGCATCTGGGACATGCCCGTTAACTCCGGCGTCATCGCCAATACGAACACGATCTTCAATCTCGGCTGTGCGCTGGCGCTGTTCCCGATGCTGCGCGTCTATGAAAAGCTGAGCCGCAAAATCGTAAAGGACGATCGCGTACCGGAGCGAAAGCACAAGGAAGTTCCCGAAGCGCTGAATCCGGTGTTCTTCAATACGCCGGCACTGGCGCTGCAAAGCTGTTATAAGGTGCTGCTGACCATCTTCTCCGCCTCGCGGGAAAACCTCGAGCGCGCGTTTCTGCTGTTGGAGGGCTACGACGAAAAAACGCACAAGGAGATCCTTGCCGAGGAGGACGAGATCGATCATATGACCGACCTCGTCAGCAAGTATATCGTGGAGTTCCTTCCGCATCTGCAGCTGGAATATCATGTATCCATTCTGGACCAGTATTACAAGGTAACGTCGGAGTTTGAGCGGCTCGGCGACCGTGCGGAGGTCATTGCGAACCTTGCCGCAACGCTTGCAAAAAACAAAACCGCGTTTTCCGATGCGGCCGTTTCGGAGCTTGCGGTTCTGGAAAATGCGGTCGAAAGCATGCTCGACGAGACCGAGCAGACCTTCCGCAAGCGCGACGTCGACGCCGCGGCGCGGATCGAACCGCTGTCGCACGTGATCGCGGAGCTCATCGGCGTGCTCAAGGGAAACCACCTGAAGCGCATGAGCCGCGGCGAATGCAACGTCTATGCGGATACCGTCTTTTCCGATCTGATGACGGAGTTCAAGACCGTCGCCGACGTATGCTCCAATGTCGGTATCGCCACAATGGTGCGCGTACATCCCGAGCTTGCCGATCACGAGCATCTGTACTTTGAACACCTGCATACCGGCGACGACGAGGCCTTCAACGCGACGTATGAAAAAGCGCATCGGCGGTATTTCTCCCTGCTGATGCCGACTGCCGCAGGCGACGCGGCCGACGTTCCCGCCGAACCGAACGCGCAGAACACGCCCGAACCGCAGGCGCAGCCGTCGCCTGAAGCGCCGCAAGCGGACGCCTGAACACGAAACGCAAACGGCCCGGACGCGCGTCCGGGCCGTTTTTTGCTGTTCTGCCGCTCCCGGGGGAGCTTGTTTTATCCGATCGTTTCCTTGAAGCCCATGTACGGACGCAGCGGTTCGGGAATGCGGATCGAGCCGTCCGATTGCAGATTGTTTTCGAGGAAGGCGATCAGCATGCGCGGCGGAGCGACGACCGTATTGTTCAGCGTGTGCGCAAAGTAATTGCCCTTTTCCTTATTTTTGATGCGGATGCCGAGACGGCGCGCCTGCGCGTCGCCGAGGTTCGAGCAGCTTCCGACCTCGAAATACTTCTGCTGACGCGGCGACCATGCCTCCACGTCGCAGCTCTTGACCTTGAGGTCCGCAAGATCGCCGGAGCAGCACTCGAGCGTGCGCACCGGGATGTCGAGCGAGCGGAAGAAGTCGACCGTGTTTTTCCAAAGCTCATTGTAGAGCGTCATGCTGTCCTCGGGCTTACAGACGATGATCATTTCCTGCTTTTCGAATTGGTGGATGCGGTATACGCCGCGCTCCTCGATGCCGTGCGCGCCGACCTCCTTGCGGAAGCAGGGCGAATAGCTGGTGAGCCGCAGCGGCAGCTTGTCCTCCTCGTTGAACGTATTCTGGAAGCGGCCGATCATGCTGTGCTCGGACGTGCCGATCAAGTAGAGATCCTCGCCCTCGATCTTGTACATCATGTTTTCCATCTCGGCAAAGCTCATGACGCCGTCGACCACCGCCGAGCGGATCATGAACGGCGGCACAACGTACGTGTAACCGCGGTCGATCATAAAATCGCGCGCGTAGGAGAGCACCGCGCTGTGCAGCCGCGCGATATCGCCCATGAGATAGTAGAAGCCGTTGCCGCTCGTCTTGCGCGCGGAATCGAGATCGATGCCGCTCATGCGCTCCATGATATCCACATGGTACGGGATCTCAAAGTCCGGTACGACCGGTTCGCCGAACCGCTCGATCTCGACGTTTTCCGAATCGTTCTTTCCGATCGGAACGCTTGCGTCGATGATGTTCGGGATGACGAGCATCCTCTTGCGGATCTCCGCTTCGAGCTCCGCCTCGCGCACCTCGAGATCCGCCATCTCCTTGGCCATTGCGCCGACCTCACGCTTGGCTTCCTCAGCCTTATCGCGTTCGCCGTGCGCCATCATCATGCCGATGGACTTCGAAATGACGTTGCGCTGGTTTCTGAGATAGTCGCCGCGCACATGCGCTTCGCGGTATTCCTTGTCGAGCGCAAGCACTTCGTCGACGAGCACGAGCTTTTCATCCTGAAACTTCTTTTTGATGTTTTCCTTGACGAGATCCGGATTCGACCGGACAAACTTGATATCCAGCATGGTTACATCCTTTCGGGGGCAATGATCCCCAGTAAATTGAGTCCGTTTTTCAGCGCCTGCCGCGTGGCGTCCGTCAGCGCAAGACGCGCCGCACGGACCTGTTCGTCGTCCGCCATGATGCGCTGTTCGTAGTAGAAGCGGTTGAACGCGTTTGCGATCTGCATGACGGCGCGCGCCACCACATAGGGTTCATATTTGTCGGCCGCCTGTTTGACCGCCTCGGGCAGCGCCGCGATCGCCTTCAGAAGCGCTGCGCTTTCGGGATCGGAAAGCAGCGACGCGTCGAACGTTTCCGGCCGCCGTCCAGCCTTGCGGAGCACCGAGCAGCATCTTGCGTGCGTATACTGCACATACGGCGCGGTTTCGCCGTCGAAGTTCAACACCTTGTCCCAGGAAAACGACACGTCCTTGATGCGGTTGTTATAGAGCACCGACCACAGGATCGCGCCGACGCCGACCGCCTCGGCCGCGCTCTTTTTGTCCTCGAGGTCCGGGCTCTTTTCGCAGATGATTTCATACGTCTTTTCGACCGCCGCGTCAAGCACGTCGTCGAGATACAACACCTTGCCTTCCCGCGTATGGAACGCGCCGCCCTCCATGCTGACCATGCCGAAGTTGACGTGTACGCAGTCCTTGACCCAGTCGCGGCCCATCAGCTCCAGAACCTTGAAGAACTGACGGAAATGCAGGTCCTGCTGATACGCAACCACATACAGCAGCTTATCGAAGTCGTACGTCGCCTTGCGGTAGCACGCAGCCGCCAGATCGCGGGTTGCGTAGATCGTGCTGCCGTCACTCTTTACGATGATGCACGGCGGCATGTTCCATTCACTCAGATCGACGATCTGCGCGCCCTGATCGACTTTACTGATGCCCTTTTCTTTGAGCTCGTCGATGATCGGCTGCATCTTGTCCTCAT
>CALFIV010000287.1 GCA_937877295.1 uncultured Clostridia bacterium | reverse complement strand
CGACAACGGCGAGCCGGTTTGGTTTATCGACTACATTGCGTGGATCAGCGAGGATTTGCGAACCTATCTGCTGGAAGATGAAGGGCAGCTGAAGCTGTACCGCCATGGGGAAAGCGTGGAAATCCTGACGCTGGAATGCCGATGGTTCGACGGATATGACGCGGAGACCGGCATATTTTGGTGGGAGGACTTCGACGGGAATTACTGCAGCTATGACGGAACACAGAGCCGAACCGTGCTCGAAAACGCTTCGGCGGTGCGGCGTGCCCGTACCGGTGCGTATGTCTTTTCCCGGGATGATGCCTTCTGGGCGCAGTATCGCGACGGCGAGCCGGTCATGCTTTGCGAACGCGACGCATTTGCCGGAGCAACGAACTTTGACGCAGACGAAGAAACGCTTTGGCTGGCGGCACTGAACGAGGAAAAAACGTCAATGGATCTCTACCGGGTGACCGTCGATGAAACCGGCGTCCGAAAAGAACTCTATGCAAAGGATTCGGATTGGTGGAGCATTCCGCTGAAAGGGGAGCGCGTGATCAGACGGAATCGAACAGACCAAACGATAGGGGATTTGTATTTCAAGGATCGGCGAATCGTCCAAAATGCACAACGGCTTTATACCTATGCGCACGAACCGGACGAGCCTTGGCTGTTTGTCTGCGGCGGACGCCTGTATCGCTTCGACGGCGAAACGCTCTCTGCGATCCTCGATCCTGCGCCGGAAATCGGCGAACCGCTCGGCGACGGCACATGGCTGTTCCTTTCGGGCAACGTGCTTTGCTGTTATGACGGCGAGCGCTTCCACCGTCTTGCCGACGGCGTTTCGGATTACCGGTTTGCGCCGTTCCCCGCGGACAGAACCACCGAGCGCTATGCGCACGATTAAGGATTCTACATCGCGGGAATGATACAAGTATCCGTCAAATGCATCGACATGCGCGGTGCATTTGACACCTTGCGCCGTCTGCCGCCCGGTCGCCGCAGGCGATAGGCAGGCGGCGAAAAACTCGACGGAAGCCTGCTTCCGTCGAAAGTGAAGCGCCAATTGTGACAAACCCGCAAACTCTTTTCGGGAGGGGTTGAAAAACAGGCGGGATAGCGCTATCATATGATTGGCACTCGAAAGACGAGAGTGCTAAAATGTTTGAAGAGGCGAACACAATGAGCAAGAAACAATTCAAGGCGGAATCCAAGAAGCTTTTGGATCTGATGATCCATTCCATCTATACCCATCGGGAAATCTTCCTGCGCGAGCTGATCAGCAACGCGTCGGACGCGATCGACAAGCGCTACTATGCCGCGATGCAGAACGGCGAGACCGGCATTGACAAGGCACAGTTCGAGATCCGGCTGGAGCCGAACAAGGCGGCAAGAACGCTCACGATCACCGATAACGGCTGCGGCATGAGCGCAAGCGAGCTTGAACAAAACCTCGGCACGATCGCAAAGAGCGGCACGATGGCGTTCCGAAATGAACATGCGGACGCGGAGGACGTCGATATCATCGGCAAGTTCGGCGTCGGCTTCTACGCGGCGTTCATGGTGTCAAAGAAGGTCACCGTCTATTCGCACAAGGAAGGCGAGGACGCGGCAGTGTGGGAATCCGACGGCGTGGACGGCTACACCGTAAAGCCCTGCGACTACGCGCCGATCGGTACGAAGATTGTGCTGACGCTGATGGACAACACCGAGGAGGAGAGCTACGACGAATTCCTCGAAACCTACCGTCTGTCGGCGCTCGTCAAAAAGTACAGCGATTATATCCGCTACCCGATCCGCATGCAGATCGAACGCAGCCGCAAGAAGGAAGACAGCGATGACTACGAAACCGTCGTCGAGGACGAAACGCTGAACAGCCAAGTCCCGCTTTGGCGCAAGAACAAGAACGAGATCACCAAGGAGGAATACGCGACCTTCTATCGCGATGCGTTCCACGATTATGAAGATCCCGTCAGCACGCTTCACATCAACACCGAGGGCATGCTCTCCTATACGGCGCTGCTGTTTGTTCCGAAAAACGCGCCGTTCGATTTCAATACCAAGGAATACAAGCGCGGTCTGAAGCTCTATGCCAACGGAGTGATGATCATGGAGCATTGCGAGGAGCTTTTGCCGGAGTACTTCAACTTCGTGCAGGGA
Organism: uncultured Clostridia bacterium; assembly: GCA_937877295.1. Next base: position 667 of record CALFIV010000287.1, on the reverse strand, counting down.
CTCGTCGATTCGCCGGACCTTTCGCTGAACATCTCGCGTGAAATGCTGCAGCACGACCGCCAGCTTTCGGCGATTGCCAACAACCTCAAAAAGAAGATCCTTTCGGAGCTTCTTCGCATGCAACGCGAGGAACGCGAGACGTACGAAGCGTTCTTCAAGGCGTTCGGCCGCACGCTGAAATTCGGCGTCTATGACAAGTTCGGCATGAACAAGGACTTCCTGAAGGACACGCTGCTGTTTTATTCGCGCAAGGAGGATAAGCCGATCACGCTCAAGGAGTATGTCGACGCGATGCCCGAAGCGCAGAAGCACATCTACTATGCGGCGGGCGACACGCTCGCGCAGGTCAAGAAGCTGCCGCAGGCGGAGCGCGTGGCGGAGAAGGGCTACGACATCCTGTGTCTGACCGAAGACGTCGACGAGTTTGCGCTGCGCATTCTCGAATCGTATCAGGAAAAGCCGTTCAAGTCCGTCTCCGATCCGGACCTCGACCTCAACACCGAGGAAGAGAAGCAGGAGATGGAGAAGAAGGCGGAAGAGGCAAAGCCGCTTTTAGAGCGCGTCAAGACGGCGCTGGGCGACAAGGTGCTCGACGTGCGGCTGACCGACCGCTTGAAGAACGCCGCTGCCTGCCTCACCGGCGATGAGGGCATGAGCGTCGAGATGT
>CALFIV010000286.1 GCA_937877295.1 uncultured Clostridia bacterium | reverse complement strand
ATTTTAAACTTTTGCACCGAGGAAAAATTATGTATTACCGATTAAAAGACAAATTCAATCTGCGAGGCTGGGAACTGCTGCCTTACTCCGTGGTGGATACCGAGAAACACCGGGCACACTTCCTCCAAAAAGATGCTTTTGATGCACTCACCTTGTGCAACGGATCAGTGGACTTCGATCTGCCGCTGATCCCCGAAAGCGTTCGTGACAGCGCAAAGGAACTGCTGGAACAGGGTTACATAGAGGAATGCGCACCCGGCGAGAGAATTGCGGAAAAACAGCAATACCGGCGTTACCGCAACCGTTTTATGGAGCGGGCTCATTGGTCGATAACGGGAAAATGCAACTGCAAATGCCGGCATTGCTATCTCTCCGCCGCAGACGGGCGCTACGGCGAGCTCAGCCGCGAGGATATAATGAAGATCGTGAACGATCTGAGGGACTGCGGTGTGCTGAGCTGCTCGATAACCGGCGGTGAGCCGCTTGTGCGCTCCGACTTCTGGGAGATCGTCGATGCCCTTACCGAGCGCGGCATTGGCATAAGTCAGGTCTATTCCAACGGTCTTCTTGTGAATGAGCGTGTACTGGACGGTTTTGAGCAGCGCGGACTGCACCCGGAGTTCAACATGAGCTTCGACGGTGTTGGTCATCACGACTGGCTGCGCGGGATAAACGGAGCGGAAAAGGCAGTCCGGCGGGCTTACGAGCTGTGCCGTGACAGAGGCTTTCCCACCGGCGCGGAGATGTGCCTGTGGAAGGAAAACGCCCACACCCTGCGTGAGAGCATCAACTATCTCGCTTCCGTCGGATGCAGGAGCCTCAAGACCAATCCCGTTGGTGATACAGGTGCATGGCACGAGGGCGGTTATGCGGAAAAGCACGGTTTAAGCCCCGACGAGACAAACACAATCTATCTGAACTATCTGGAGGACTTTTACCGCGATCTCCCGCAGATAAACCTTCATCTCGGAGGCTTTTTCATGGCGGACGGACGGGAGCCGGACAAATACAGCCTGCCTGCCGTTCATACGGCTAAAGATCCCGAAAACCTGTGTATGTGCGCCCATGCCCGCACATCAATGTATATTTCCGCCGAGGGACGTGCTCTGACCTGTATGCCGATCTCCAATAATGATGAGTTTCAGGCGGATTATCCGCTGATCCAAGAGCTGGGGCTGCAAAAATGTCTGACGGAATCGAAGTATATGGAGCTTATAAATACCCGCGTCTCTGCCGTGCTCTCCCATAACGAGAAGTGTACCGAATGCGAGCACCGCAGGCTCTGTCTCGGCGGCTGCCGCGCGGCGGGCATCATGTGCCACCCCGGCGACATACTTGCTCCCGATGAATCGACCTGCAGGCTCTTCCGGAACGGCTGGCTGAAACGGATAGAGGAAAAGGTCAGGGAGCTGCGCCCCACAGCGGAGTGTGCAGAGTATAAGCGCCTGCGGAAGCAGTCATAGATCTCGGAGCGTATTCTTTAAATGATGAATAATAGAAAATATGGTATATTCCGACAGGTCATAAAGCCTCTGACGCTATTTCAGATAATACTTATAGTTTTAATGCTCATTTCCATGTACATCTTTACGCTGTATAATATCTGGAATGAAAGAAAAGAGGCTTCGCAGCAGATCTCCGATTATACGGCGGAGATGTTTGCCGATTACCGGTGCATAGGTCGTATTATAGATTATCTGCACAATAATTATGAAAAAATCGAATTGTCGTATGATGAAGCCGATGCCGATAAAAAGGAAACAGAACTCAGCCAATATATCCCCGGATATATTTCCGCGAAAAAAATCACTCCGGAACAGTTTGATACTATGTCGGACGATGTACGCAGACTGTATGCTCAGGTGTGTTACACCAGAATATCGCTCGAAATGGATAAAATAAAGCAAAACCGCGATCCGCTTTATCTTGCCGCTATTCTTTACTGCGACGATATGGTTTTTTATATAGCGGAGGGCGTTCTTGAAAACGAAGCCCGCGTCAGTCAGGGCGGTATTCTGTGGGAACTCGGAATGACTGAGCCGTACTCATTATACAGCGGCGAATTTCCTGAGCTCGATGAAATGTTAGGTGTGGACAGCGAAAGTGTATTCGTGCCGACGATATTGCCCAATACCGACGAGCATGCCGTTTATACGTTCAGTCCCGTCTATGGCGAGGACGGTGGGCTGGCGGTAGTCATAACCACTGCAAACGGGTGGATAGATTTTCTGATCGAGGGCATCGGATTTACACTTATAATATTTGCGATTGTAGCAGTCCTTGTAATGATACAGCTTTGGAAAACCACAAGGCTGCTCTTAAACCTGATAGTTCGTCCAATAAGGAAGGAACAAGATATCCTTAACAAATATATTGAGGATAAACAATCTGAAAAGGTAATATCCGAGCTTGCTGAGATAAAGACAAACAATGAGATACAGACATTTGCGGAAAATTTCTCATATATGGCTGCGGAACTTGACAAATATACGAAAGACCTTATATCTGCGACAGCGGAAAAGGAACGAATGGCAAAGCTTGTGCTCGGCGACGGACCGTATTACAAATTCAATCTCGAACGAAGCTATAAGGACAGCGACAAGGCGAACATCGACAGTATGCTCAAACGGATCGAGGAGCTCGACAACCGCATCTTCGGCGAGGACTATCCGTATGACGACTACCGCGAAGGCTACGAGCACAACCTGAAAAGCTATATGGAAAGCTACGCACAGCTTCCGGAGCCGGGTCCGATGGAGCCTTGGCCGGGCAGCTTCGACGCGGAACACATGTCCCTTGCCGATGAAAACAACAATTGGATCATGATCGACGTGGGCGAATTCTATTTCCACGATTCAATCGGCAACAGCGCATTCGCATTCGATGCAAAGCGCATGCCGGAAACCGACGAGGAGCGGCAGGCGGCGGACGCCGCAAGCGCCGTGTTCTCCGCGCTCTCGGATACGCCGTTTCGCGTGAGCGGCATCGTCGGTGACAATGACGGCTTCAACGCGCTCTACGCGGGCGTCGCGCAGCGTCCGGTCGAGCAGTACAGCGTCCGCCTCACCCCGGTCTTTTCCGGCATCCCCGCCTACCCCTACAGCTCCTACCACGGCAGCGACACCGGCAGACAGGCGGCGGGCGTGTCGAGCGACGACTATGACGATCCCGTGCGTCCGATGTCCGCCGATGCGCTCGTCGAAAACGGCAAGGTGATCGCTTTGAGCTGGTACAACGTCTATGACGTCGTCGGCACGGAGAACGAGAACGTCACGCTGCTGCCGTTCGACAAGATCCTGGAAAAGTTCAAAAAGCAGGTCTATTATTCGATCTACTTCGATCCGCCCGAAGACGGCGACCCGGAAGCGACGATGGTCATGGTGGTGGAGCACATCCGCCTTTCGTACATGCGCGTCAAAAAGCCGGACAGCGACGAGTGCTGGCTGCTGCCGGTCTGGGACTTTTTAGGCTACGACTACAATCCGGCATATGCGCACACCGAGCGCGATCTGCGCGGCACGAAATCGTGGTTTTCGAACCAGTCGCTGCTGACAATCAACGCAATCGACGGCAGCATCATTGACCGCGATAAAGGATATTGATCAAAGGAGAGAATCAGAGCATCCGCTGCGGTGCAAAGCGTTCGAAACGATTGCCGTATCTGAAGAATTGTGTTATACTGACAAAAAACAGTCAGGAAGGATCGCTTATGAAAGCGCAGCGCACATTTCCGAAGTTTACGATCACAGCAAAGGGAACAAGATGGATCGAGAACGGCCATCCGTGGATCTATGAGGCAGAAATTCTTTCCGAGGAGGGACAAGCCGAGAACGGCTCGCTCGTTGACGCAGTATCCGAAAAAGGCAAGTATCTCGGGGCCGGCTTTCTGAGCCGGAATTCAAAGATTCGGATCCGCTTGGTTTCGCGCAATGCAAACGATCGGTTTGACGCCGCGTTCTGGCGCAGGCGCGTACAGTACGCATGGGAGTATCGCAAGGCCGTCATGGGGGGATGACGTCGGCGCATGCCGCGTGATCTTCGGCGAAGCCGATGCATTTCCCGGATTGACGGTCGATCGTTTCAATGACATCCTTGTTACGCAAACATTATCGATCGGGATTGAGCGAATCAAGCCGATGCTGTTTCCGATCCTTGTCGTGCAGGTGCAGAATGGCAGCGGACACCAGATCTCCGCGACCGATCTTGACGAATGTTTGCGGATCATCGAAGAACGCCTTGGTGACCGATTCCTCGAAGGACAAGTCGTTCATGCATTCGGTGAAGGCACACCCACGCTGCAGATCGGCGGACTGGACGTGCCGTACTGTGAACCGAGCCGTATTGCCGATGACAAGCGGATCAAAGTCGTTTTCTTCAAGGAAACGCTTTCCACCGGATGGGATTGCCCCAGAGCAGAGACCATGATGTCATTCCGCCGTGCGGTGGATTATACGTATATTGCGCAGCTTCTCGGCAGAATGGTGCGTACACCTATGCAATTATGCGGGGATAGAACTGTATAGCTTTCTGTATCGGGCTGACAATCTGGATTCAGCTTCATGGGATAAAGGACAGTGGGATTCCCTACTATTAAAAGACGATCGGCCGACAATCTTGAACGTAGCATTCGAAATCGCAAACAGGATTTGAGATGGTACACTTTTGGGCGTACTTCCCTTGACCTCGTACCTTTTGGGAGTACTTTCACAACAAAAAAGCGTCTTTTGTCTACCGACAAAAGGCTCTTTTTTGAACAATAAGTTTCTCTCTGTGGAATATAAATTGCGCCGGTGGCGCAAGGTGTGTCGGACGGGCAACAGGGGTTTATGCTGTGTTTTTTGGTATCAATTATAGTACAATTGTTTTAAATAAACCGGAAATCAGACAGGAGACGAATTTTGCTGGAATTGAAAAGATTGACTTTGGACGACGGATGGGACATTTACAACATGCTTCAGGAAATCTCAAAGGAAGAAAGCGGATTGTTGAACGGTGCAAACGGCTTATCTTTTTGTGAGATCAAAGCATGGCTTACAAAGCAATTTGACATGTCCGTACAGGATGGAATTGTGGATGGAAAGTCCCTTCCACGACATTCTGGCTCTTTTCAGACGGTATTCCTGTCGGCTTTGGCAAAGTGAGACACTTTTAACTTACGCATTGCGCCGAGAAGGGGAAACATCGGATGTGCGATCGCTCCGCAATTTCGCGGGAAAGGATACGGAACTGCGATACTTCGGATGCTGCTCGCAAAAGCAAATGAAATGGGTATTGAATAAGCTTTGGTAACGATTCGTACGGATAACAAAGCTTCTCGGACCGCGGCATTGGCAAACGGAGGGGTGATAACCGAGCAAACGGATGAGAGAGTCTATCTTTGGATTGATACCAATGAAGCACGGCGGTCGCTGCTTTCTTCGACGCTTGCAGATCAATAAAACCTATGCTATAATGCTGCATCATAGATAAGGATCAATGGAATGAAACGGATTTTTGTACTGGTATTTGTATTGCTGTTTCTGATGACGGCATGTACGGATGCAACTTCTGCTTTTGCGGGAGACGAAACGTTGCCGATGGAAATGCATGCCGACTCGGAGGCTGCGTTCGTTTTGGAAACAAGCGTGTCAACACCGTTGCCGACGCCAACGCCCACTCCCACGCCAACGCCAACACCGACGTCTACGCCAACACCGACGCCTGAACCAACTCCGACGCCTGAGCCGACGCCGTTTTCGATCGCGTGGATTTATGACACGCAGCTTTATACATATTACCACATCGATG
>CALFIV010000285.1 GCA_937877295.1 uncultured Clostridia bacterium | reverse complement strand
CGTGACTGGAGTTCAGACGTGTGCTCTTCCGATCTACAAAGCCGAGCACGGTTTCCAAAAGCGTCGTGCCGATGTGCAGCCACAGCGAGCCGTCTGCATACAGCCTTGCAATCGTAGCGACCACACGCGAGGGAGAGGAGAGGATGAACGGATCAAACCACTTGAGATCCGCGCCGATTTCCCAAACGGCGAGGAAAAACAGCAGAATCCCGATCTGCGAGAGACGGATCTGCCGGGCATGGCGGCGCAGCGATTTGAGATAGCGCGCATGCGCTGCGGAAACGGGTTTCTGTTTCATACGTGAAGTTCCTCCCAGATCCGGTCAAAGTAATCGTGAAACGCTGCCTGCTTGCGGCGTTCCAACGGCGACATTTCGGCAGGGAATCCGATCGGGATATCCGCCTTGAGCGTTGCGGGACGCGCCGAAAAGACTGCGACGCGGTCGGCCATCGAGACAGCTTCGGAAATGTCGTGGGTGACAAGAATCGCGGTTTTGTGCTCGTGCCGGATGATGCGATAGACCTCGTCGGAAAGGTTCAGCCGCGTCTGATAATCGAGCGCGGAAAACGGTTCGTCCAAAAGCAGCAGGTTCGGTTCGAGCGCAAGCGTGCGGATGAGCGCCACCTTTTGCCGCATGCCGCCGCTTAGCTGCTGCGGTTTGTAGTTGATAAAATCGCCGAGACCGTAGGTATCCAGCAGCTTCAGCGCGCGTGCTTTGGACTCGTCCGTCAGCCGGTGCTGTACTTCAAGCCCCAGCAGCACGTTCTTTTCGACGGTCCGGTGATCGAGCAGATGATCGCGCTGCAGCATATAGCCGAGACGCAAATCGGGCTTTTGCCGTTCAATCGTCCCCGCGCTTTGCGGGATCAGCCCCATAATCAGTGAAAGTACACTGGTTTTTCCACACCCGGAAGGGCCGACAATCGCCAGAAATTCCCCTTCGTGTACGTGGAGATTCAGATTTTGTATGGCAACGGTTTCGCCTTCCTCCGTCTGATAGGCGAGCGAAACGCCGTTGAGAGTCAACAGTTCGGATTGCATGATATTGCTCCTTGATTGTACTACTTTTATGCTATTCGAAAAGAATCACGGAGGTTCGTCACGCTTCGCACAGTTTCCGCGTATGATAAGGAAAAGGAGGGGGATCGAATGCACAGAGGATGCGAACGGAAAAAACGCGTACGCAGGCTGCTGCTCGTCGCCTGCGGCGCAGCATGTATGGCGCTGCTCCTGTACTGCGTGCCGTGGTGGGTGTTTTTGGTGATCGGAATCGCCGCGCTGATGCTGGCAGGCTGGAAGCTGTTTTCAGATTGATACAAATTAACCGATTGTTCACCTTCGTCTTGCACATTCTGTGATATACTGTATTTTGTATAAGTATATCGGAGGCGGCTATGCGCAAGCTTTGGAAAAACAGACCCATGTGGATTGCTTGGATCGCGATCGTTCTGCTGATCGTGCTGGCGGCGTTCACGGCATTTCACCGCGGCGCACCGGTCGACGGTCTGCTGCGTAATGCTTCCGCGCCGGTCGGAGCGTTCATGCAACGGGTGCAGACGCAGGTGCAGGGCTTTTTCGTGCGCGTATTCGATCCGTCCGGTGTGCAGGAGGAGAATGCCCGCCTCAAGGAAACGCTGCTCGAACAGCAGCAGCAGCTTGCGCTTCTGGATGAAACCGAGCGCGAAAACGCAAGACTTTCCGATCTTCTGAATTTTGTGCAGGCGAATCCGAACATGCGTTATATTACGGCGTCTGTGATCGGCAGAGACAGCAATCCGTATCTCGACTCGATCATGCTGAATGCCGGTACACGCAGCGGCGTCGCCGAAAAAATGGCGGTCCTGACCTCGGGCGGCATCGTCGGCCGCGTGTCGGAGGTAGGGCCGAACTGGTGCCGCGTGACGACCATGTGCAATGAAAACATGCGTATCAGCGTCATGGTGCAGCGCACACGCGACGAGAGCATGCTTGGCGGTCTGTATGAGGAGGACGGGATCTTAGTCGGGCTCAAGCTTTATTATCTTCCGAATAACGCGGACATTCAGGTCGGCGATATCATCCGGACAAGCGGGACCGGCGGGTTCTTTCCCAAAGGCTTGTACGCGGGAACGGTGATTGCCGTCAACGAGGATGGCAGGGGCAACTATGACGCCATCGTTTCGATGGACGTCGATTTTTTGCATCTTGAGAACGCGCTGATCGTCGTGGGCGTGGATGAGGCGGTCGAATGAAGCGGCTGTTCCTTTTGATTCCCATCACGATTTTATCGATCCTGATCGACAGCTTTCTGTTTCCGAATCTGTCGCAAAACGGTATCCGGCCGCTGTTTGTGCTTGCGCTCGCACTCGGCACAGTCGCGTTTACCAAGGTCCAGGACGGGATCGTGATTGCGCTCATCGGCGGACTTTTCACCGATCTGTTTTCCAATCCGTACCTCGGACTGTCCGCGGCGGCATATCTGGTTGCCGTATGCATCCTGTACGGCTTTGTGCGCAAGGATCGCCCGAAGCTGCCGCTGTTGTTTGTTTTCGCATGGATCGCATGCGCAACGGCGGAAGCGATCATCTTTGTGTTTTCGCTGATCCTCGGCGCGCGGTTCTCCATCGGCAGCCGTTTGCTGTCGGCGACGCTGCCGTCGCTGATTCTTGAGTCTTTGCTGGTGCTCCCGCTGGCGGCGATCTTAAAGCCCGCCGGGAAAGGAACGATCAATCGCAGATGAAACGCGGAGAAAAAGGCAAACTGAATACGCGCATCTGGATGCTCATCGTGGTCTTTATCGCGATGCTCGGCGTTCTGCTGCTCTTTTTGGACAAGCTTGCCATCCGCGAGACGGAAGCGTATACGGCGGCGGTGCAGCAGACCACGCAGGTGGTGACCTATCAGTCTGGCAACCGCGGCACAATCACCGATCGCAACGGCAAGGTGCTGGCTTACGATGAAACGACGTACAACGTACTCTTCTATCGCGATCCGAGCAACCGCACGCCGGTCGACAGCGCGCGCTACACGCATTCATTGATGGAAGCGATCCGCATCATCGAAGAGGGCGGCGGCTCGGTGATCGACACGTTCTATATCGTGATGGATACGGACGGCACGTTCCGTTACGATTTCCGCACGCAGAGTGAATCCATCGCCGCGGCGCGCAAGAAGAATTTTGTCACCGCCTGTAATTTCAGCAATCCGGACCTTTCTGCGGAGGAAGCGTACCTTATTTTGCGCGACTCGTGGTGCATCCCGGACAATATGCCGTTTGACGAAGCCAAAAAGATCATGTCGATCCGTCAGGAAGCCGTCATGAACAGCTATCGCGCGTTCGAAGGCGTTCGCATCGCCTATGACGTTTCGCTTGCAGTCGTTACAGAGCTCGATATGGCGGCGGACCGGCTGACCGGCATTCTGACCGAAAAGAGCAGCTATCGCGTCTATCCGTATGGCAATACGGCTTCGCACATCGTCGGATATCTTTCGAAACAGGTTACGAGCAATATGAGCTCGATCGGCTATTCCTATGAGGATTTCCGGCAGTTCGATCCTAATCGCAAGGAAACGAACAGCATGCTTGCGCTCGGCTATTCATACAACGATCTGGTCGGCATCGCCGGCGTCGAAAAGACAATGGAAGCTTATCTGACGCCGCATATCTACGGACGGCTCGGAACGACGACGATTCTCAAGAACAAGCGCGGCGCGATCGTGGAGGTGCTCGATTCCACACAGCCGACCGACGGCATGAATCTGCAGCTGACCATCGACATCGACCTGCAGCAGGTCTGCGAGCAGGCGTTGCGCGATAACATCGAAGCGACGCGCCAAAAACAGGAAGCAAAGATCAAAGGCGATCTGTCCAAATATGAGCGATTGTCCAACGGCAAGGTTGAAGCGATCAAGCGCGCGGAGACAGGCGCGGTCGTCGTGATGAACGTCAAGACAGGGGAAGTCCTTGCCATGGCGTCTTATCCGGATTACGATCCGAACATGTTCACCGACGGTATCGACGACGCGGAAAGCGAAGCGCTGTTTGGCGAGAACAGCAATCAGCCGACGCTGAACCGTGCGATCGGCATTCGTACCGCATCCGGCTCGGTCTTCAAGATGGCAACGGGGCTTGCGGGGCTGATGGAAGGCAAGCTCACCACGACGGAAACGATTTCCGACCATTCGCCGTATTACTACTTTGTCGACGATCCGACCACCAAGGTCGAGCAGAACGCGCCGAGCTGCTGGA
>CALFIV010000284.1 GCA_937877295.1 uncultured Clostridia bacterium | reverse complement strand
CAAGCCGGAAACCTGCTCCCGCTGCGGCCTGACGCGCGGCGAAGCGCTGGGACACGACTTTTTGCCCGCAACCTGCACCGAGCCGGAAACCTGCACGCGCTGCGGACTGACGCAGGGCGAACCGCTGGGCCATCTGTTTACCGAAGCGACGCATCAGAGCGCCGCCACCTGCACGCGCTGTGGCTTCGTGGAGGGCGATCCCATTCCCGCGGACTGCGCCGGTCTCGCGCTCAACGAGATGGCGGTCGGCACACCGTACGCATATACCACGTCCTCCTATGAGGATTTCGACGTCGACGTGACCGGCACGGTGGAGATTCTCGACCATACCGTCTTTGCGGGCGACGAAACGTTCCCGCCGCGCGAGGGCTATGAATGGCATGTGGTGACGGTGGAGCTGGTCTTTTCCGGCGAGGATGCGCAGGCAAACGGTATGCAGAGCGCGATGACCTACGGAGATTACTACACCACAGACGCCGAAGTCGGCACGACGGTGGACGAAAACGGACTGCGTCCGTTTGTGGTCGAATACTACGGTTCGCGCGTGCAGTGCTGGCAAAAGACCTGCCCCGACGAGCAGAACGAATGGATCGGTCATGAGCTGCGCATTCGCTGGAAGGAAGGCGTGCTCGTGCCCGGCGGCTACGACGGAACGCTGCTGATCTTTTATCACTACCGTCTTGCGCGGGACGCCGACCGGCTGTTCCTCCCTGCGAGCCGCGTGCTCGACGAAGCCGTACCGGTGTTCCGGATGCGATAACAAAAAGGGGCTGTTCAGAACGTCCTGTCATTCTGAGATCCTTCGGCACTTTCGCTGCGCTTCGTTACATATGTGCCGTCGCGCGCTTCCCGCGCGTCGAATGCGCTTCGCTTAAGATGACGCGTCGCACGCTTCCCGCGCGTCGAATGCGCTGCGCTTCGTTACATATGTGCCGTCGCGCGCTTCCCGCGCGTCGCCATGGCTCTGGATGACAAGGTTCGGACTTTCTGAACAGCCCCTTTTTCTGATGTTTTATACGGTTTCGGGTTTGCGCTGCGCGCCGAAGTAGGCGGCGAGCAGAATCCATGCGACAAGCGCAATCAAATCCATCGTGAGCGACATCCCTGTGGTCATTCCGACGGTGTGCAGGAGCTCTTCGATATCATACTGCTTCGCATAGTATGTAAGCGACTGCACTTGCTGTGCGACCGACAGCCCGAACGAAAGGATCGCCGAGATGAGCAGCAGCGGCTTGGACGTGCGGTTGTGCAGGAACAATGCCACGATCAGCAGAATCGCCGAAACATAGCCCCCGATCCGGAACAGGAGCGACAGTGTGGAAGTGAGCGTCAGCGTGCTGCGCATGCCGTACTGCGCCGCCGGAAGGATGCTGATGATCTGCGCAGCGATCGAAGCCGCAAGGATCAGACATTGTACAACGCCTGCACCCGTAAACTTGCGCACAAGGATCAGGATCGCGGCGATGACGCCTAAAACCGCGGTCGCGATCGTTTGCCAGAAGTACCGCATCATCCCGGGATCTGTCCGGATAAAGTTCAGCACGGAGATAACGCTGAGCATCAGTGTGATGCAGGCAAGAACCAGCAGCAGAATGCCCGCTGTAATACGCAGGCCTTTTTTGGTTTCGGTCATTTGAGAATACCCCCTCGTTGTTTGATGTTTTATTTGTGCGTCTTCTCCCGCGCGCGCTTATGCGCGCCGATCTGTCCGGGACGGAGATCGCTCTTTTTCTGATATGCCTTTTCACCCTTCAGGGCAAGGATCTGATCGCGGATCTTGGCGGCCGTTTCGAATTCGAGCTCGCGTGCCGCCTGCTGCATCTGCTCGGTAAGGATCGCGATGCGTTCCTTCTTCTGCCATTCGGTGAGCTGTTCGGGCTTTTCTTCCTCATGCCGCGAGATGAGCAGCGTATCGTAGATTTTCTTTTGAATCGAGCGCGGCGTGATGTTGTGTTCCTTATTATAAGCAAGCTGCTTTTTGCGGCGGCGCTCCGTTTCGTCGAGCGCGCGGCGCATCGAGCCGGTGACCGTATCGGCATAGAGGATGACGCGGCCCTCGGCGTTTCGCGCGGCGCGGCCGATCGTCTGGATCAGACTCGTATCGCTGCGCAAGAATCCTTCCTTGTCCGCGTCGAGAATCGCAACCAGTCCCACCTCCGGAAGATCGAGCCCTTCGCGCAGCAGGTTGATGCCAACCAGCGCGTCGAATTCGCCGAGGCGCAGATCGCGGATGATCTCCATGCGATCCAATGTATCGATGTCGCTGTGCATGTATCGCACGCGCACGCCCATGCGGTCGAGATATTCGGTGAGATCCTCCGCCATGCGCTTGGTGAGGGTGGTTACCATGACGCGCTCGTCGCGACTTACCACCATTTGGATTTCGTTCATGAGGTCGTCTATCTGATTGAGCGTTGGGCGCACGTCGATTGGCGGGTCGAGAAGTCCCGTGGGGCGTATCATCTGCTCCACGACTACGCCGCCGCATTTTTCAAGTTCGTAATCCGCCGGGGTGGCACTCAGATAAATCACCTGCTGGCACAAATCCTCAAACTCGGTGAATTTGAGCGGCCTATTGTCCAAGGCGGCAGGCAGGCGAAATCCATATTCTACGAGATTTACCTTGCGGCTGCGGTCGCCGCCATACATTGCGTGGATTTGTCCGAGGGTAACGTGGCTCTCGTCTATCACCATCAAAAAATCGTCAGGGAAATAATCCAACAGACAGAATGGACGGCTGCCCGGCTGACGGCCGTCAAAATATCTCGAATAATTTTCAACGCCCTGACAATGACCGAGTTCCTGAAGCATTTCGAGGTCGTTGTTCACACGGTCTTCTATGCGCTTGGCCTCGAGCGACTTGCCTTCGTCCTTAAAAAATTGTATCTGCAACCCCAAGTCGATGCGTATCTGCTGCATTGCCGCCATCAGACGGTCGTGCGAGGTGATGAAATTTTTGGCAGGATAGATGACGCAAGTGTCGGGAGTCTCGATGGTAACGTTGTTTGTGGGGTCAAACTTGATGATTTCGTCCACCTCGTCGTCCCAAAAACGGATGCGGTAGGCGTAGTCGTCATAGGCAACAAAGATGTCCACCGTATCGCCCTTAACACGGAAAGTGCC